>JAOTUO010000099.1 GCA_029863845.1 Myxococcales bacterium | reverse complement strand
ATCGGGCTCTGCCCGCCCCGGCGGCGGCGGCCCCGGCCCAGCCCGCGGGCCCCGGGGGACGAGAGCGGGGCGCCCGCCCCCGGGACCGCGGGTTCAGAGATGCGGCAGGTTCGCCGATATCAGACACCGCAGTGCTGGCTCCGAGGGGACGGGTGTGAGCGCGACACGCGTGGGACTGGCTGTGCTGGCCGTCATCGGGCTCGGAATCGCGGGTTCGGGTGCGCCGGCCGTTGCCGCTCCCGCCGACGACGGCTGGGCGGGCGCCACCGACTCGCCCGCGGGTCCCGGGCTCTCGGATCCGATCGAGCGCGCCTGGCTGCTGCCGGCTCTCTCGCTCGAAGAGCGCGTCTCGCGCACTCGGCGCGTCTCGCTCGAGGCCGGCGTCTGGAGTCTCGACACGGCTGCTCGAGCCGTGCTGCACCGGAGCTTTCCGGCCCCCCCCCTCGAGCGGGCGCAGGCGGCCGTCCGGCTCGCCCCCGACCTTCCGGCGGTCCACATGGCCCGGGCCAGGGCCCTGTGGCTCCACGGGGACTCGCCCATCGCGGCGATCCGCGCGGCCGGGGCCGCCCTCCTGGCCGTTCCCCGTCACCTCGAGGCCTCCCTCTGGTTCGGTGGCTCCGCCCTGTTTGTGCTGGCGATCGCGCTGGTCGCCGGCGGCCTGCTCTGCATCGCCGCAGCGGCCGCGCTGGTCGTGCCACACGCCACCCATGACCTCGGCGACGCCGTCTCCGGAAGGATGCCGGGCTTCGCGCGTGCGGCGCTGTTTGCCGGCGTTCTGCTGCTCCCACTGGTGATGGGCGAGGGACTTCTCGGTCTCGGGGTCGTCCTGCTCGCGGTCGGCGTGACCTACGGCGGCGCTAGGCAGCGCTTCGCCCTGGGGCTGGCCGTGGCGGCGGTATTGGTGGGCGCCTATCCGGTCGCCCGGTTGGCCGGCGCGACGCTCGAAGCGTTGGCCGGTGACCCCGTAGCGGAGGCGGCGCTGGCGGCGGCCGGCGGCCTGCCGCTCGTCCAGGACGTCGCCCGGCTGGACGCGGCCGCCGAGGACGACCTCCTCGCCGAGTGGGCACTGGCGATCAAGTCCCGACGCGAAGGCAACCTGGGCAGCGCCGACGCGCGCTACCAGGCCCTGCTGGAGGCGCGCCCGGAGGACGCCGTCGTCGCGAACAACGCGGCCGGCGTGCGTCTGGGTCTGGGGCACATGGAGTCGGCCATCGACCTCTACCGCCACGCGGCGCGGCTGAGCGGTTCGCCGATCGTACTCTTCAACCTCTCGCAGGCCTACGGTCGCGCCTTCCAGATGGAAGATCTGGCGCGGACGCTCGGTCGTGCGCAGCAGCTCGACGGCGACCTCGTGGCAGAGCTCACTGCGCTGCAGGGCACGGACACCCAGGCCTTCGTGGTCGACCTGCCGCTGCCCGCCTCACTCGTGTGGCGACGCGTTCTGGAGTCGCGGGGGGGCAAGGCATTCGCAGCCGAGCTGCGCGCACCGCTGGCGCCGGGTGTCCTCGGCCGCGACTGGCGCGTGACGGTGCTCGCGTCCGGCGGCGTCCTGCTCGGTGCCAGTCTCTTCGGGTCGCGCCTGCGCGCATCGCGCTGGTGCGCGCGCTGCGGCGGTCGCGTGTGTCCTCGCTGTCACCCGGAGTCCGGCAGGCGAGGGCCCTGCCAGGCATGCGTTCGCCTGTTCCAGGAAGCGGCGGCTTCGGATCGCGCCCTGCGCCAGGCGCGCATCGCGGCGCTTCGCCAGCGCGAGCTGCACTGGGAACAGGTCGCGTCGCTCGCTTCGGTGGTCGTACCGGGGTCCGCGGGGTTCCTGTCCCGCCGACCCCTCCGCAGCCTGCTCGGTGCCGTCTTCTTTGCCCTGGCCGTGACCTGCATCGTGTTGCGGGGGGGCGCGGCCCCGGATCCGCTCGTGGCGGGCGCCGCGGCGCCCCTGGCCTTTCTCGGGACGGCGCTGGCCGCGGGTGTCGCCTACGCCGTCGTCGTCGTCAGCTGTCTCGCCGCGCGGCGGAGGGCCTGAAATGTCCGTGGCGCTGCGAGGCAATCTCAAGGATTTCGGGATCGGCGAGGTCTTTCAGCTCATCGGTCAGCAGCGCAAGACCGGTATTCTCGAATTCTCCGCCAAGGGGGAGCAGATCCGGATCTGCTTCGATCGGGGCGCCGTGGTCTCCGCGGCCCCGGTCGGGCCCCGCCCCGACTCGGCGCTGGGCGACATGCTCGTGCGCTGCGGCTACATGCCGCGGCCCGAAGTGGACCGACTCCTGCGCGACTGCGATGCCTCGGCGCAGCCGCTTTTCCGCCTGGCCGTCTCGACGGGACGGCTCAACGAGGGCGAGATCGAAGAGGTTGATTCCCTGCTGACCCGCGACACGATCTTCGCGGTGCTGCGGTGGTCGAACGGCTCCTTCGACTTCCGGGCGCAGGATCTGGAGCACGACCGCAAGTTCGAGTCGCTGCTCGGCGCCGAGCAGATCCTGATGGACGGGATGCGCATGGCCGACGAGTGGCAGAGCTTCGCGGAGTTCGTGCCGTCCCAGGACCTGGTCTTCGCGCGCCGCGGAAGCTTCGACGCCTATCGCCAGGCGGTTCGCGGCGAGGCTTACGCGACGATCGAGGATGCCCAGCGGGTGTTCCAGATGATCGACGGCCGGCTCGCGGTGCGACGCGTCGTCGACCTCTCGCGGCTCGGCACCTTCGACGCCACGCGAATCATCGCCGACCTACACCGCCTGGAGCTGATCGAGCCGGTCGACCCCAGCCGCGTGCGCCGCCCGCGTGTGCCGATGATCTCGGTCTCGGCGCGGCGTTGGGGCGTCCGCAGCTGGCTGCCCGCCCTGCTGCCGCTGGCGCTGCTGCTGGCCGTGGCCGTCTGGGCCAACCGCGACGTTCCGGCCGAAGGCGTCCGCGCGATTGCCGTAGACCGCGCTCCGCTGGAGAGCGTGCGGCAGGCCTACGCGGCGCGGCGGGTCCGGAACGGCACCGGGTCGTACCGGTTCATCGCGGGGCGGTGGCCTCGGGAGCTCGGAGAGCTGGAAGACCTCGGCCTGATCGAGGGCGGCGGATTGGCGTCCCGTCAGGGGCGTCCCTACTATTACGAACATCGCAACGGCGGTGTTCTGCTGCTCGCGCCGGAGCGCTGAGACCGCGGCAGTCCGATCCGCGACGACGGGAGCCGCGATGGACGGCGCGGACGAGGAAACCACTGGCCCAGAATCAAGCAGCCGCCCGTCAGACCCTGATCTTCGACGACAACCAAACAGCCGCCGCCCTATACGGCGAGGGCGACCGGACGCTCCGCATCCTCGAGCAAGAGCTGGGGATCGACGCCCGGGCGCGGGGCAACGAAGTTCGGCTGGTGGGGTCCTCCGTGGAGGTGGGGCTCGCCCGGAAGGTGCTCGAAGAGCTCTACGGCGTGCTGCGGTCGGGAAATCCGGTGCACGCACGCGACGTTCGCCAGGCCCTTCGCATGGTCACGGAGCAGCCCGACGTCGATCTCGCGAACGTCTACGAGGATGTCCTCGAGGCGGTCGGCTCCCGCCGGCGCATTGCGGCCAAGAACCTCGCCCAGCGCCGCTACATCGAACTGATGCGAAAACGCGACCTCGTGATCGTGAGCGGGCCCGCCGGCACGGGGAAGACCTACCTCGCGATGGCGGTGGCGATCGCGACCTTGAACCGCCACGAGGTGTCGCGCGTAGTGCTCACCCGTCCGGCCGTCGAAGCGGGAGAGAGACTCGGCTTCCTTCCGGGTTCCATGGCGGAGAAGGTGAACCCGTACCTGCGGCCGCTCTACGACGCTCTCAACGACATGATGCCCTTCGAGAAGGCGGCCCGGCTCATGGACCGGGGCGTGATCGAGGTGGCCCCCCTGGCCTTCATGCGGGGCCGCACTCTCAACGACTCGTTCGTCATTCTCGACGAAGCGCAGAACACGACGACCGAGCAGATGAAGATGTTCCTGACGCGCCTCGGTTTCGATTCGAAGGCGGTGATCACCGGAGACACGACGCAGATCGATCTTCCGGCCGACAAGCGCAGCGGCCTCGTCGAAGCCATCGAAATCCTCGAGGGCATCGAGGGCATCGGCTTCATGGAGTTCACGAAGGAAGACGTCGTTCGCCATCAGCTGGTGCAGTCCATCATCGACGCCTACGAGCGCGCGAATCGCGGGGGAGGCGATCGGAGCTCGGGACCCGAAGCCGGCGACGCATGACCGTGCGTCTCACACCACCCGGGCGCCGCGGTCTCTCCCGGGTCGATCGCAGGCTGCTGCGCTCGCGCGCAGCGCGGCTCCTGCGCGAGCTCGCGCAAACGGGCTCCGAACTCTCCGTCCACCTGGTGGACGACGAGGCGATGACCGAGCTCAACGCGGCCTACCGCGGGCCGAAGCGCCCCACGGACGTCCTCGCCTTCTCCCTGCTGGAAGGAGCGCACGCCGAGCACAGCGGAGCGCTACTCGGCGACGTGGTGATCGGAATCGAGACGGCCGCCCGCCAGGCCCGCGCCCGGCGGCGGACCCTGGACGACGAGGTGGCCCGCCTCCTCATCCACGGAACGCTTCACCTGCTCGGACACGACCACGCGCTGGAGCGCGACGCGCGCATCATGCGGGGCGAGGAGCGGCGTCTCCGGCGGGCCCTCGGCGCATGAGACCTGCGACGCGAGGCCTGCTGTGCGCCGGCTACGTCGCGGTCACCTTCCTCGCGTTCCCGCACCCGATCGGCGATCGCGTGCTGGACCTCGGCTGCGTGCTGGCGTGGGGAAGCCCCGCGCTCCTCCTGCTCGCGCTGGGCGGATTGTCGCCGGCCCGGGCCGGCCAGATCGCCTTCGCTGCGGCGTTCGCCGCGCACGCGTTGATCCTGCACTGGATCTACATCGTCACCGTCGTCTACGGGGGGGCGCCGCCGATCGCCGGCGTGCTCGGGCCGGCGGGCCTCGGCGCCTATGCGGCGGCCTTCACCGGCGCGCTGGGCGCAGCCTGGGCGTGGCTGGACCGCCGCGGGTCGGCTTCCCCCTTCGCCGCCGCGGCGCTGTGGGCGGCGCTGGATCACCTGCGCTCCTTCGCCCTGTCGGGATTCCCGTGGGCGACTCTCGGCTACGCGCAGCACCACAACCCGGCGCTGCTCGCCCTCGCTCCCTACACGGGCGTATACGGGCTGTCGTTCGTCACGGTTCTCGGCGGCGCGGCGCTGGCCCGGGTGGTCGTCGATGCGCGGGCGCGCCGGCGCCCCGGACCCAGCGCGTGGGCCGCGCTCGCGACCGTCGCCATCGTCCACGCGGCCGGACTCGGCGTCGGCGCCGCGGACGACGCCGAGTCCGGGCTCGAGACCGTTCGCGTCGCGGTGCTCCAGGGCAACATCGACCAGGGGGTGAAGTGGAGCCCGGCTCGGGCCGGGGCGATCCTCGACGTCTACGAGGACCTCACCCGGCGCGCTGCCGCCGACGGGGCGCGGATCGTCGTCTGGCCGGAGACGGCGGTCCCGGGCGGGATCGACCCGGACGCCCCGCCGGCGCCGCGTCTGGCGGCGCTCGCGCGCGAAACCGGGGCGCTGCTCGTGCTCGGGGCCGTTGGGCTCGAGTACGATGGCGGGCCGCGTCCGGCGCGCTTCTACGACAGCGCGTTCCTCCTCGGGCCTGCCGGCGGGTTCGCGGGACGCTACGACAAGGCCCACCTGGTGCCGTTCGGCGAGTACGTACCGCTTCGCGACCTGCTCGGACGCGTCTTCGTCGCGATTGCGCGGGGCATGGCCACGGTCGGGGTCACGCCCGGAGACGGCCCCCGCGCTCTCGACTTTGCGGTCCCCGGATCCGCCTCCAAGCGGGTGAGCGCCGGCGTGCCGATCTGCTATGAACTGCTGTTCCCGGACCTCATGCGGCGCTTCGTGGACGACGGCGCGCAGGTGCTGTTTGCCATCACGAACGACGCCTGGTACGGGCGCACCGGCGCCCCGTACCAGTTCCTCGCGATCACCGCCCTGCGCTCGGCGGAGAGCCGCGTGTGGACGGCTCGGGCGGCGAACACGGGGGTGTCGGCCATCATCGATGCGCGCGGTCGCATTCGGTCCCAGACCCGGATCTTCGAGCGCGCGCGGCTCGTGGCCGACCTGCCGTTGCGTCCGGCGCCGATCGGGGGATCCTTCTACACGCGCTATGGTGACGTCTTCGCGTGGGGGTGTTGGGCCGGCGCCGCGGTCCTGGGGCTGCGCGCCTTTTCGCGCGGGCGCTCGGCGCGCTCCGGTCCAGCGCGTAGGAAGAGAGCAGCCAGGCATGAGTGAGACCACCACAGCCACTCCCACTGATTCCAGTGAGCTCGCGGAGCAGCTGCGCCGGATGCGCGCGCGCTTCGACGAGCTCCGGGGGCGTCTTTGACGAAGGCCGCCTGCGCGCCCGGCTCGAGGAGCTGCAGACCGAGTCGTCGCGTCCCGGACTGTGGGAGCAGCGGGAGCGGGCCGAGCGGGTCCTCCGCGAGAAGAGCCGGGTAGAGCGCGAGGTCGTCTTCTTCGAGCGCCTCGCGACCCTCCTCGAAGAGGTGGAATTGCTGCTCGAGCTCGCGGCAGAGGCCGACGACCCGGACACGCGGGACGAGGCCGCCGAGAAGCTCGCCGCGGCTGGCCGGGATCTGGAGGAGGCGGAGACCCGGCGCCTGCTCGGCGGAGAGCACGACGCCTGCAACGCGATCATCTCGATCAACTCCGGCGCCGGCGGGACCGACGCCTGCGACTGGGCCGAAATGCTGAGTCGGATGTACAAGCGATGGGCCGACAGCCACAGCTTGACGATCGAGGAGCTGGACTCCCAGGTTGGAGATGAGGCCGGTATCCGGAGCGTCACGTTCACCGTCTCGGGGGACTACGCCTTCGGATACCTCAAGGCCGAGGAGGGCGTGCATCGCCTCGTGCGCATATCGCCCTTCGACTCCCAGTCGCGGCGGCACACGGCGTTCGCGAGCGTCTCCGTCGTGCCGGAACTCGACGATTCGATCGACGTGGAGATCGACGACAAGGACCTGCGCATCGACACCTACCGCGCGGGAGGCGCGGGCGGCCAGCACGTGAACAAGACCGATTCGGCGGTTCGCATCACCCACCTTCCCACGAACGTCGTGGTGCAATGCCAGAACGAGCGCTCCCAGCACAAGAACCGCGCGGCGGCGTTGAAGGTGCTGCGCGGGCGCCTCTACGAGCGCGCGCGCCTCGAGCACGAGGAGAAGATGGCGGCGGCTCGGGGTGAGCAGCGGCAGATCGAGTTTGGGAGCCAGATCCGCTCCTACACGCTGCACCCGCAGCAGCGCGTCAAGGACCACCGCACCGGACTCGAGGCGGGCGACGTCGAGGGCGTCCTCGCGGGCAACATCGACCGCTTCATCCGGGCGACGCTGCTCCAGAAGGCCGCGAGCCGGGGCGACGCCTCGTGAGCGAGGGCGAGCGGGCGACGCGCCGCGCGCGCCTCGAGGCGCTGCGCGAGAAGGGGATCGATCCGTACCCGGCGCGGGTCGGCCCGCGCGAAGCGATTGCGGTCGTCCGCTCCCGCTTCGGCGAGCAGAGCGCCGAAGCGCTCGAAGTGGATCCCCAGACGGTCGCGGTGGTCGGCCGCATCGTCGCGGTCCGCTCTTTCGGAAAGCTCGTCTTCGTGCGACTGCTCGAAGCGGGCGAGACGATCCAGGTGAGCGTCCGGAGGCAGGAGATCGACGCCGAGCTGTTCGACTGGATCCGGAGCTTCGACGTCGGGGACTTCGTTCGGATCGAAGGCCCGGTGTGGAGAACGCGGACCGGCGAGCTCACGGTCGACGCGAAGGCGGCGCAGATCCTCGCCAAGAGCCTGCGTCCTCTCCCCGAGAAGTGGCACGGGCTCACCGACGTCGAGTCGCGCTTCCGGCAGCGCTATCTCGACCTCCTGTCCAACGAGCAGGCGCGCCGCATCGCCGTGCTGCGCAGCCGCACCCTGTCGGCCATGCGCGCCTTCCTGGACGCCCGCGGCTTTCTCGAAGTCGAGACGCCCGTGCTGCAGCCGATCTACGGCGGCGCCGCCGCGCGGCCCTTCGATACCCACCACCGCCGCTACGACCAGAAGCTCTACCTGCGCATCTCCGACGAGCTCTACCTCAAGCGGCTGGTCGTGGGAGGCCTCGATCGCGTCTACGAGATCGGGCACAACTTCCGCAACGAGGGCATCTCGCGGAAGCACAACCCCGAGTTCACCATGATGGAGTGCTACCAGGCCGACGCCGATTATCGCGACATGATGGATCTCAGCGAGGAGATGATTCGCGAGATCGCGGAGCGGGTCTGCGGCACGACGCGGATCGAGTACCAGGGCACGACCCTCGACTTCGGAGCCCCGTGGCGGCGGGTGCCGATGCGCGACGCGATCCGCGACGCCACCGGGATCGACGTCCTCGAACACGGCGACCTCGAGGCGCTGAGCGGGGCGATGCGCGGCCGCGGCCTGGAGCCGAGCGACGCGCCCACCTGGGCCCGGCTCGTGGACGACCTCTTCAGCGATCGGGTGGAGCCGGACCTCGTGCAGCCCACCTTGGTCAGCGACTACCCCCTGGACCTCTCGCCGCTCGCGAAGCGATCGGTCGAGGACGCCCGCCTCGTGGAGCGCTTCGAGCCCTTCGTGGCGGGCATGGAGATCGGAAACGCCTTCAGCGAGCTCAACGATCCGGACGATCAGAGGGCGCGGCTGGAGCAGCAGCGACGGGCGCTCGCGGCCGGCGATGAGGAGGCCCACCCGCTGGACGAGGACTACGTGATGGCGCTCGAGCACGGCCTCCCGCCGACGGGCGGCCTCGGGATCGGGGTGGACCGGCTGGTGATGATCCTGGCCGACGTACCCAACCTGCGCGAGGTCATCCTGTTTCCCCATCTGCGGCCGATCGCGCCGGACGGGGCGCCGGAGGAGCCGTGATGCCGGTCTTCGCCTCGATACTGTGGGACCTGCTCTCCACGGCCGGCGGGACCCTGGCGCTCACGTTCATCGTGGCGTTGGCCGTCGGGATCAACGCCCTCACCCTGCTGTTCCTGGGGTCGGCGGTGGTGGCGCTGGAGCGCTTCGCGCGCGCCGTCCGTCGCTGGCGCAGCGTCGCCGCGGTCGGCGCCGTCTGGACCGCTCTGGCCGCGTCCGGCGCCCTCCATTGGGGGGCGCCGCAGATCTTGGGAGCCCCGAACGGCTGGGCGCCGGGCCTCTGGGCCGGGGCCGTCGCGGCGAGCGCGCTCTTCGTGACCGCCGCGGTCGGAGTCACGTGGCTCGGCCTGCGCGTCGTGTCGGCCTCGCGGCTCGCGAGTGGCAGCCTCGTCTGGGTGGGCGTGGCCTTCGCCCTCGTCGTCGGAGGCAGCGGTCGCCTCGCCTATGCGGCCGCGCCCGCCGCCGTCGCGGCCGGCGCTGCGATGGCGTTGCGCTGGCGCCGTCGGCGTGAAAGCGCTCCGGCGTCGCCGTCGGAGACCGAGGGCCTGCTGTGGGTGCTCGCCGCGGCGCTGGCGGTCGGGATCGCCGTCGCCCTGGCTCTGCCCGGGCCTCGGGTGGACGTGGCGGCGGTGGGCGGCGCGGCGCTGGGAGCCGCGCTCCTCCTCGTCGTGCTGGGCCTGGTTCCGCTCGCGGCGGCGGGACTCCTGGATACGCGGCACAGTGCCGAGTGGTTCATCGCCGTCCGCTACCTCGTGGCGAAGCGCCGCCAGACCTTCATCTCCGTCATCACGGGCATCTGCGTCGTCGGCATCGCGGTGGGCGTCTGGCTGATCATCACGGTGCTCTCGGTGATGAACGGGTTCGAGCGGACCTGGCGCGACGAGATCATCGGGAATCGCGCGCATTTCACGGTCCAGAGCAACCTCGGGACATTCGCCGACTACCCAACGGTGCTGCGGGTGGTCGAGCAACAGCCCGAGGTCGTGGCCGCGTCGCCCTACCTCGACGCCGAGGGCATGGTGCGCGCCGCCCACGGCGCGATCACGGCCGTGCGCCTGCGCGGCATCGACCCCGAGCGCGTCGGCGACGTCACCGACCTGCGCGACGACGTCGTCGCGGGCTCGCTCGAAGGGCTCGCGGAGGGGGCGGCCGCTGCCGGAGAGGATCCCGGCATCGTGATCGGAAGCCAGCTCGCCGGCGCCTTCGGCCTCTCCGTCGGCGACCCGCTTCTCATGATCTCGCCCTTCGGCGGGCCCCAGACGCCGCTGGGCCCGGCGCCGCGGCTCGCGCGCTTCCGCGTGGTGGGTGTCTTCGAGTCGAGCTTCTTCCAGTACGACGAGATGTTCACGTACGTGAGCCTTCCGGCGGCCCAGGATTTCCGGCGGGTCGACGACGTGGTCGACGGCATCGAGGTCCGGACGACCGATTTCTACCGCTCGGCGCAGGTGGCCGGCGTGGTGCAACAGGCCCTCGGCTTTCCCTTCTACGCGAGGGATTGGAAGGAGTTCTTCCCGGCCTTCTTCCAGGCGCTCAAGAGCGAACGCATCATGATGTTCGTGCTGCTCACGATGATCATGGTGGTCGCGGCCTTCGCCATCGTCGCCACGCTGGTCATGATGATCATGGAGAAGTCGAGCGACATCGCCATCCTCAAGGCGATGGGGGCGCAGGACGCCAGCATCGAGCGGATCTTCGCGATCGAAGGCACGCTGATCGGGCTGGTCGGAACGGCTCTGGGCGTGGTGGCGGGCATCTCCGTGACTGCGCAGATCGCGTGGGTCCAGAGCCAGATCGAAGCCATCACCGGCATCGATACGCTTCCGGCGAGCGTCTACCAGTTCTCCACGCTGCCGGCCGAGCTCGACGCGAGCCAGATCGCGGTGGCGGTCGGGATTGCGATGGTGCTCGCGCTCGGCGCGACGCTGCTGCCGAGTCGACAGGGTTCGCGACTCGATCCGGTGGAAGCCCTCCGGTATGAGTAGCGAGCTGCTGCGCGCCGAGGGGCTGTGCAAGTCCTTCCCGACCGGCGAGGGCTCCATCGACGTGCTGCGCGGGATCGACCTCGTGATCCGCGAGGGCGAGCGGCTGGCCGTCCTCGGCAGATCCGGCGTGGGCAAGTCCACGCTGCTCCACCTCCTGGGCTCGCTCGATCGGCCGACGGCGGGCCGCGTGATCTTCCGAGATTCCGTGGACGTGTCCACGCTGGCCGCGGCCGCGCTGGCCCGCTTCCGCAACGCGAGCCTCGGCTTCGTCTTCCAGTTCCATCACCTGTTGCCCGAGTTCGATGCCGTGGAGAACGTGATGATGCCGGGTCTGATCGGAGGGCTCGGCTTCTCGGAGATGCGGCCTCGCGCGGTCCGCCTCCTCCAGGAGGTCGGCCTCGAGCACCGACTTACCCATACGGTGGGCAAGCTCTCCGGAGGCGAGCGGCAGCGGGTCGCCGTGGCGCGCGCCCTCGTCCTCGAGCCGGCGCTCCTGCTGGCCGACGAGCCCACCGGAAATCTGGACCCGAAAACCGGCGAGCAGGTGCTCGAACTGATGCTGGAGATGAATCGGGCGCACGGCACGGCCCTCGTGATCGCGACCCACAGCCCCGAACTCGCGGGCCGGCTGAACCGCCGCGTGGTGATCGCCGAGGGCACCCTCGAGGAGGCCCTCCCGTAAGTGTGTCGCGCGCCCCCGGGCCTGGGCGCTGGTCGCGTAACCCACCGACAGACATAGTGAAACAGCGGTGCGGGGGAGTTGTCACCCCAGCGTGCGACGAGTAGAATCCCGCCGCTCCGAAGAGCTCGGATCCACGGGCTCGAGGTCACGGGCTCGGGGTGACGGGGCTCGGGGTCACGGAGTTGCACGGGCAGCGCCGGCCCCCGGAACGGGCCGGCCGAGCCGGAGGTGTTATTGCGGGCCGAACGCCGACCCGGGCGAGGCCAACGGCTGCTCGCGCTCCGGTTGCTGCTGGTCGTGGGCTTCTGCCTCACGGGGGCGTCACCGGGGGCGGTGGCCCAACCTTCGGATGCCGGTGCCGGGGAGGAGAGCGCGCCGGTTCCGGTGCCCGGCGCGGAAGCCGCCGCCGTCGTCGCGGTCCTGCCCTTCCGGGTGCACAGCGCGAAGCCCATCGCCTACCTCGGGGACTCCCTGGCGGAGCTGATCCGAAGCCGGCTCGAAGCCAGCGGAGACGTTCGCGTTCTCGACGCGGTCGCCGTTCGCGAGCGGCTGGGCGACGAGCCGCCCTCCGACCCCGGCGCCGCAGCGCTGCGTCAGCTCGCGGGAGAGCTCGGGGCGGCCTACCTCGTGACCGGGAGCCTCACCGAGCTCGCCGGCAGCTTCAGCCTGGACGTGCGGCTCACGCCCGCGGCGATCGCGCGGCCCGCGCACACGCTGGTGTTGACCGCCAAGCGCGACGACGAGCTGCTCTCACGCGTTGACGAGGTCACCGATCGCCTGATCGAGGAGATGGTGGGGGCCGCCCCCGTGGTGGTGGCGCTCGTCGAAGTCACCGGCGTGGACGCGGGGCAGGAGGAGCTTCGCGGTCGCCTCCGGACCCGCGTCGGCGAACCCTACGACCCCACCGTGGTGAGCGGGGATCTGGCGATGTTGCGCGCCCGTCCCGATCTGGCGAACGCCGAGGTCGAGACCGAGCGCGGGGCCGACGGCGTCGTCGTGCGCTTCCGCCTGGTCACGTCCGAGCGGCTGTTCGGCACCCCGAGCCCCCGAGCGATGAAGGTCGAGGTGTCCGAGGTGCGGATTCGCGGCAACCGCCGCATCGACACCGAGGCGATCCGGGTGCGTCTCGGCACCCGACCGGGTCAACCCTACAGTCGCGCACAGGTCGCCAAGGACGTGAAGGAGATCTATTCGCTCGGCTTCTTCAAGAACGTCCGGGTCTTCACCGAAGTGGGCCCGCAGGGTCGCGTCGTGACTTTCGACGTCGAAGAGAATCCCGTCGTTCGGGAGATCTCGGTTTCCGGCAACGATTCCGTCGACGGCGAGAAGATCCGCGACATCCTGACGCTCACCACGGGCTCCACCCTCGACCAGCCGCTGCTCTTCGAGAACCGCGCGCGCATCGAAGCGCTGTATCGCGCCGAGGGCTTCTTTCTGGCCGACGTCGGTTTCGAGGTCGAGCCGCTCGGGGAGGCTTCCGTCGGCGTCAACTTCCAGGTGACGGAAGGCAAGAAGCTGCGGCTCAAGAAGGTCGTCTTCGAAGGCAACGAACACTTCTCCGACAAGGAGCTGAGGGAGGACTTCCAGACCAAGACCTGGCGCTTCTGGTCCTACGCGACCTCGTGGTTCGACAGGTCCG
>JAOTUO010000392.1 GCA_029863845.1 Myxococcales bacterium | reverse complement strand
CAGCCGCAGCAGCCAGCGCAGCGTCTCGGTGTGAGGCTCGCCCTCGACGACGGAGGTGACGGCCCGGCCGACGAGCACCGGGATCGTGATGAAGCCGGCCGTGTACCCGAGGGTGGTGAGTAACCAGACGGCGTAGTAGAGCCGGTTGCGATCGATGTAGCCCCACAGGCGCGAGAGCGCCGAGCGGAGGTGCGCGCTGGTCCGGAGCGGGGGCGCGGCGGCGATCATCGCCGGTACCACGCCGCCACGCGTCGGCGGTCGAAACCGATCATCCAGGCTGCGGCCGCCGCCGCGTTGCGAAGCCACGTCCGGAACACACCGTCCCTCAGATAGCGGCGTGCGGACGTCGTGGCCGGGAGTCGAAGGCTCGCGATCCGTCCGCGCCGCCGCAGGGCCTTCACGAGATCCAGATCCTCCATGATCGGCGCCTGGGGAACGCCCCCGATCCCCTCCAGCGCGCTGCGACGGACGAAGAGCGCCTGGTCACCGTAGGGCAGTCGGAACAGCGCCACGCGCAGTCGCGCCCCCCACTCGATGACGCGCAGGCGCAACCGGCGCTCGTCGAAGCGAAGGCGGAAGGCCCCCCCGACGACGCGCGGATCCGCCAGAGCCGCCCGCAGCGCGTCCGCGAAGCCGGGCGGAAGACGGGTGTCGGCGTGGAGAAACACCACCGCGTCGCCGTGCGTCTCGCGGACGCCTGTCTGCAGCTGCCGCGCGCGTCCGGGACCCGACGCGATCACCCTGGCTCCGGCGGCTGCCGCCCGCCGCGGCGTCCCGTCCCGGCTGCCGCCGTCGACGACGGCCACGGCGACCTCCGGAGCCGCCGCGCTCTCGATGGCCCCGACGACCTGCTCCGCCTCGTCGAGCGTCGGAATCACCACCGCGATCTTCACCGACCGACCATAGCAACACCCCCGACACGCCGCGCGCTGCGGGCCGTCGGCGCCCCCTGGAGCGCAGCGCGTTGACAGCCGTCGGCCCGCTCGCCTATCCATCGGGTGTGAGCAGCACCGGGTCGTCCGGCGGTCCGCCGTCCTCCGAATCCAGCGCACCGAGCTACGCCCAGGCCGGCGTGGACCTCGATCGAGACGAGGCCTTCATCGATCGGATCAAGGAGATCACGCGCCCGACCCTGCGGCCCGAGATCCTCTCCTCGGTCGGGGGCTTCGCGGGGATCTTCAAGGTGCCCGAGCGCTATCGGGACCCGGTGTTCGTCGCGGGCGCGGACGGCGTCGGAACGAAGCTCAAGCTCGCCGCCGAGGTCGGCCGCTTCGACACGGTGGGCATCGATTGCGTCGCCATGGTGGTGAACGACCTGGTCGTTCAGGGCGCCGAGCCCCTCGTCTTCCTCGACTACCTTGCGATGAACAGCCTGAAGGAGGGGCCGGCCATCGAGGCGCTCCAAGGCGTCGCCGAGGGGTGTCGGCGCGCCGGCTGCGCCCTGCTCGGAGGCGAGACGGCGAGCATGCCCGGCGTCTACCCGAGCGGAGAGCTCGAGCTGGTGGGCTTCGGGGTCGGGGTCGTCGAGCGCGAGCGGGTGATCGACGGCTCGAGCATCAGCCGGGGGGATGCGATCCTCGGTCTCGCCTCGAACGGCTGTCACAGCAACGGTTACTCGCTGGTGCGGCGCATCGTGGACGCCGGGGTGAGCGCTGGCCGTCTGGAGCTAAGGGCGGAGTACCCCGAGCTCAACACGTCCCTCGCCGCCGCGCTGCTGGCCCCGACCCGGATCTACGTGAAACCGATCCTGAACGTACTCCGCGACTTCACGGTGAAGGGGATCGTCCACGTCACCGGGGGCGGCCTCCCGGGGAACGTGCCGCGGGTGATCCCCAAGAGCGTGCGCGCCCGCATCGATCCCGGCGCCTGGACGCGCCCTCCGATCTTCCCGTTCCTCCAGCGGCAGGGCGAGCTGTCCGAGAGCGAGATGCTGCGCGTTTTCAACTGCGGCCTCGGCATGCTCTTGATCGTCGCGCCCGAGGAGGCGGACGACGTGGCCGAGCGTCTCCAGGCGCTGGGTGAGCGCGCCTACCGCGTCGGGGAGATCGAGGCGAAGGAGGCCGACGAGCCCTCCCTCCTGATCAGCGGGCCGGGCTCCGGCGCGAGCTGATGCGGGGTCTGCCCGTCCTCGACGCTTCCGAGACCATCCGCGTCCGGCGCTGGGATGCGGTCGTGCTCGGTGGGGCGCTTCCCGGACTCGTCACGGCCGTGGTCCTGGGAATGCGCGGAGCCCGCGTTCTGATCCTGGAGGAGGAGGCGGCGGTCTCCGGGTTCGCCGGGCTGCGCGAACCCTTTCTTCTGACCGGCGCCGGAAACGACGGCGTGTTGGGCACCTGCCTGCGGGAGATCGGGATTCCGCTGATCGATCGGCGCCGCATCATTTCGGACCCGCTCGCCTACCAGGTCGTCCTCCCGGACGCGCGGCCCGAGGTCAGGGAGCCGGCGCGCACGATCGAGGAGCTCGTGGGATGGGGGCTGGCCAAGCCCGACGAGGCCCAGGCCCTCGTGCGCGCGCTCGTGCAGGCCGCCGCGGCGGAGCAGGACGCGATGTTCGAGTCCGCGGTGGTCCGCTCCTCGGGGCGCCGGGCGCGAGTGGTTCGCCGCTCGCCGAAGCAGGCGCCGGGCGACGCGATCGACGCGAGGACGGCGCCGCGCGCGCGGGGGCTGCCGGCCGAGGTCGCGGCGGTCGCGCCGCCCCTGGCTCGCTTCCTGGCCGCGCAGACCCGCGTGCTGTCGAATCTGGGGGGCACGCCGCCCCCGCCGGAGGCGCAGGCCAGACTGCTCGGCGCCGCCTTCGAGGGAAGCGCCGTGCTGCTCGGGGAGAACGACGGGTTGCGACAGCTGCTGCGTCGCCGCATCGAGTCCCTTTACGGCGAGTTCCGCGCGATCTCCGGCGGGCTGCGCCTGATCGTCGCGGCCAACCAGCCGGGCGTCGCGATGCAGGACAGGCGCGAGGTGTGGGTCGGCCGCGCGCTGGTGCTGAACGCG
>JAOTUO010000098.1 GCA_029863845.1 Myxococcales bacterium | reverse complement strand
CGAGATCGGCCGTGCGCTGCTGTGAGCGAGAAGCTCCTCCTCCATGCGCTCGATACCCGGCGGACCGAGTCGATGGAGTGTGGTTATCACCCCGCTCTGGTGGAAGTCCGACACGGGGAGCAACCCTGGCACTCGCCCCGGGGGTATGTCAAGGCGGGCGGGTCGCACTCGCTGGCGGATGCCGAATCGGGGTCCGGGGGAGTGAAGCCGCAGGAGGCCGATCTTTTCGACTCGCGCGGCCTTCGGCCTTGCGGTCCGACGCGCAGCGAGCCGAAGGCGAGCGAAGGCCGGAGCCCGAGCGCGAGCGATCCGCGAGTGCGAGGCCCGGCTAGGCTAGACCGCGGTGTCCGAGGAGCTGTACTCCTCCAGCAGCTGGATGACCATGGGGTCGACCTCGATGAATTCGATCCCGACGTCCGTGGTGATGGGGTCCAGGTCGACGGCCCAGCAGACGCGCCCGACGGCGTTCACCGTCTGGTCCCCGATGTTGAAGGTGACGCGCAGGACGTCTCCGAGATTGAGCTCGCAGCCGACCGCCTCGAAGCGGATTCCACCCGGGGAGACGTCCCGGCTCACCCCGAGCAGATCGCGGGCTTCCACGGGCGCGAAGGAGATGACGTGGTCAGTGCTCACGCGCTGGTACTTGCGCCGGTTGATGGATTTCGGCTTGGGCAGGTTCACGGCGACCCCGACGGCGGCGGCAGGCCGCCCGGCCTTCTCATTCGGCCGAGGAGGGTTGCCGCTTGAGCCGGGGCGCGAAAAGTGGATCAGCGCGGGGGGTTGAAGAGGTCCAGCTGCCGGCCTTTTTCCCCTGCGGGACCGAGCCGCGCCAGCTGGATCCCCAGACCCCGCACCGCCCGGGATCCGGCCTGGGTGCGAGCCAGGAGGTCCAACGCCACCTCCTGGATCTCGGCGGCCTGGGCCACGGGCGACGCGAGCGTGCGGCTGCGCGTGGTCGCCGCCTGGTCGGCGTAGCGGACCCTGAGCGAGATCTTGCCGGCCGAGATCTCCTCCAGCTCGAGCTCGGCCTCGAGGTGACGGGCGAGATCGAGGAGGCGCTCGCCGAGCACGGCCAGGTCGAGCGTCTCGCCGGCGACGGTCGCTTCGCGGCTCAGGCTCTTCGGGTAGCGGGCCGCACGCACGGGCGCGTCGTCGGCGCCGCTCGCGCAGGCGAAGATTCGCAGCCCGTGGGTCCCGAAGGCCTCCTCGAGGCGCTCGCGCCCCAGCACCACGACCTCGCCGATCGTCGCCGCCCCGAGCTCGGCCAGGGTGGCCGCCGTCTTCTGGCCGACGCCCTCGAGCCGACTCGCGGGCAGGGGTTTCAGGAAGTCCGCCTCGCGGCCGGCGGCCACGCGACGAATGCCGCCGGGATCCGCCTCACTCTCCTCGGCCGCCAGCCGAGCCAGGAACTTCCCCGACGCGATGCCGATGCGCAGCCGCAGATTCAGCTCCTCGAGAACGGCGGCACGCAGACGGGCACCGATCGCTTCCGGGGTCTCCGTCGCCTGCGTCACGTCGAAGAAGGCCGCGCCGAGGCCGAAGGGCTCGAGCCGACCGAAGCCGCGACGCAGGCACGCGAACAGGCGGCGCGAGACCTCGCGATAGCGGGACAGGTCCGTTCGCACCGCCCGCGCCCGCGGACACAGCCGCAGCGCCTCGAGGACCGGCATCCCCACCCGGACTCCCGCCGCCAGCGCGTTCGGGGTCGCCGCCTGGACCAGCCCGCGGCGCCGCGGATCGCCGCCCACGATCAACGGTCGCGGGTCGTCGGCCGGGCCTTCGCCGAACTCGACCGCCGCGTAGAACCCCGGCACTTCGGCAAAGAGCACGCTGCGCGTCATCTCAGGGCCCGGGCTCGAGGACGAGCCGCGTGACGCGTCCCTCGTCTACGAGCAGGCGGCTCGTGACCAGGAGGACGGCGCGTCCTTCGAGCCAGCTCTGGAGACCGTCCCGGAAGTGGCGGTGCCGCGGGTGCTCCGACTGGCCGGGAGCGATCGCGACGAGTGCCTCGTCGAGCTCGGCGGTGTCGATCGCGAAGCGCACGGTCGAGGCGACGCGAACCTGGAAGGGGGCCGCCGTGTCGTACTCGGCGGTGTTGACGGTGCCGGTGGTTCCGCCGTAGGCGATGGGATCGAGCCCATGCAGGCCTGCGCCGTCCAGCTCCGGCGGTCCGAAGGCCCGGAAACGGAGCGGATGGAGTCGCCCCCAGTGCCACTTCCGGCGGTTGGCACCCAGCCGGAACGAGAGGCGAAGCCACGCCTCGCGCAGGCTCTTGCGCACGGCGGCGCGCACCCGCGGGTTGCCCGCCCAGCCGTCGGCGTCGCCGCGTACGATTCCGTGGACGACCTGCCCCGCGTCCGCCTGGGGCAGCGCCAGGTAGCGCTGCAGCAGGTCGGCACCGAGCGGCTCGGCGAAGAGCTCCTGGGTCAGGCCCTCCAGGAACACGTGATAAGCGGCGGCGCCGACGCTCGTGGCCGTCGCCCGCCCGTTCCAGGAGCGCAGCAGCGCGGCGAGCTCCCGGGCCTCGGGGCCGAGGTCGGCGAGCTCGCCGGCGAGACGGAGCGCGCCGGTGACCAGGGCGCGCGCCCGCCCCGTTTCGACGTCGCGCTGCAACACGGTCATGCGTCGGACATCCACGCGCCCCTCGGTGACGGCGGCTCGCAGAAGCTCGTCGATCCGACGGGCGCGCGTGCCGGTTCGCCACAGCCACTCGATCGGCGCGCTCCCCTCCGGACGCGGCAGCCGGTTGTCCGCCGCCACCGCCCAGCCCTTCCCGTTTTCGAGGCGTTCGCGGGGCAGGTCGTCGGACGCGATCCGACCCTGCCAGTCGTACCAGCGCGCGCGCCCGGGCAACGGAACCAGCCCCGCCCGCAACGCCCTCTGCGGGATCCAGCCCGCGACCTGCAGACCCGCCGCGCCGTCGGCGTCGGCGTAGACGACGGCCAGGGCCGGCTCGTCGTGGTCGGCCAGCGCCGCCCGCAGCGACTCGGCGTCCGACGCCTGCGCGACGGCCAGCAGCGAACTCACGCTGCTCGCGTCGCGAATCCGCGTTCCGATCCAGACCAGCGAGAGCGGCACGCTCCGCTCGAGGTGAAGCGCCTGAAGCAGCGGGCCGCGTTCGGTCGAGCGGATCGTCAGGACCTCCGGCTCGCCCCCCTTCACCGCAATCGTCTCGACGCGCTCTTCGAGCGGACGCCAGCCCTTCCCGTCGTGGTAGAGGGTGGGGTCGCGCGGGTTCAGCGTCTCCACGTAGAGGTCCGTCGTCACGGCGCGCGCCTGGGTCGACGCCCACGCCACGCGCTGGTTGTGCCCGGTCCAGACGACCGGGACGCCCGGCAGCGTCGCGCCTGCGACGTCCAGGTCCCCGCCGCGGATGTGAGCGATGTGGAGAAGGGGGGGCGCCGTCGGCTCGAGGTGGGAGTCGGCCACCAGCAGCGGCCGGCTGCTGGCGGAGTGGGCGCCCCCGAGGACCCAGGCGCTGCTTCCGATCGAGCGGCCCTCGAGGCCCGCCGCGCGGCGCAGGGGGTCGCCCGTCCAGCGCGCCGAGGCGCGACCGCTCTGCGCATCGCCGCGGGTCGCGGGCGGTCCGGACCGGCGCGACGCCGTGTCCGCTCTCGTGGTGACGGGTACGTCGTCCCGAGCCGGCCGCCCTCCCCCGCCGCTCCCCGGGAAGAAGAGCCGGCTCTCGAATCCGCCCAGGCGTTCGATGAGATCGGAGAGCACGAGGCTCACGTCGAGGGACCCGGCGAGTCCCCAGGCGTGCAGCTTCGCCACGGCGATCGAATCCGCCGGGCGCCACGGGTCGAGTGGAAGACCCAGCCCCGCAACCGCGAGCGGGGGAGCCACCCGGCCGGCGAGGATCCTCTCCATCCGCGCGTTGACGCCTGCGGCGTAGGCCTCGAGTACGCGACGGGTCGCTGCATCGAGCCCATCGAAGCGCTCGTCGGCGATGCGTCCGAGGTCGAGCAGTCGCGCCATCCGATCGGCCGCGAGCCCGGAGCGGCCAACAACCTCCGCGGTGCGCCCGCGAGCCGCGCGAACCAGCCAGAGCATCTGGGCCAATCGGTCCTGGGCGTGGGCGAAGCCGAGTCCGAAAAAGGCATCGGCCTCGTTCCGGGCCTCGATGTGGGGAAAGCCGTGTGCGTCGCGGTCGATGCGAACGGCGGCTTGCAGCCCCTGCACGCGAAGCGTCCCCTCGGCGAGGGGAAACGCGGCGCGAGCCGCTGCGGCGCCGCTCAGGTCGCGCAGCCACAGCACCCCGGCGACCCCGAGGACGACGAGGACGACGGCCGTCCCGAAGAAGGGGATTCTGCGACGCTCCCGCGTGCTCGATCCGGCGCCGCTCACGCGCGGCTCTCCAGCAGGACGACGGCCACGGCGTGGGTCCGACTGCGGCCGACGGCGAGATGCGAGCAGACGCCCCCGGAGCGCAGCGCGTGCTCGGCTACGTGACCGTGGAACTCCAGGCGCAGGCCTGCCGACGGCCGCTCGGCCGCGGGCACGGTCTCGATGTCGACCCACCGCACGCCCCTGGACCAGCCCGTTCCCAGCGCCTTCATCACGGCTTCCTTGGCGGCGAAGCGCAGCGCGAAGTGGAGTGCCGGGCGGCGGCGTGCGTCGCAGGCGGCGATCTCCTGCGGGGTGAACACCCGGCGGGCGAAGCGCCCCCCGGCCCGCTCGAGCGCGCGCTCGATGCGGGCGATCTCGACCACGTCGATCCCGCTGCCGACGATCATTGCCCCCCCGTCGCACCCGGATCGCACGAAGAGTAGCGGCAGGCGGGGCACGGCGAGACCGCTGCGCGCGCGCCGGCCAGCGGAGCTCGCGCATCCCGATGGCGGCCCCCCGGGAGGGCCGGTACCCTGCCCGCCGCTCGGACACGCGAAGGAGATCCAGCATGGCGGTTCAGGTGGGCATCAACGGCTTTGGCCGCATCGGCCGCCTTTTCTGCCGAGCAGCGGGCGGGAAGGACATCGAGATCGTCGGCATCAACGATCTCTCCGATGCCCGGACCCTCGCCCACCTCCTCAAGTACGACTCCGTCCACGGCGCCTGCTCTCGGGAGGTGCAGGCGGCGGACGACGGCATCGTCATCGACGGCCGGAAGATTCCCGTCACGGCGGAGCGCGACCCGGCGAAGCTCCCCTGGGGCGACCTGGGCGCCCGCATCGTGATCGAGTCCACGGGGCACTTCGCCGACCGCGACGGAGCCTCCAAGCACCTCGAGGCCGGCGCCCAACGCGTGATCATCAGCGCTCCCGCGAAGGATCCCGACGTCACCATCGTGCTCGGGGTCAACACCGACGCCTACGATCCCGACCGGCACCGCATCGTCTCGAACGCCTCGTGCACCACCAACTGCCTCGGTCCCATCGCCAAGGTGCTTCACGACGAATACGGCATCGAGAACGCCTGGATGACGACCATCCACGCCTACACAAACGACCAGGTCATCCTCGATTTTCCCCACAAGGACCTGCGCCGCGCGCGGGCGGCGGCCGTCTCGATGATCCCGACGAGCACCGGTGCCGCCCGGGCCATCGGCCTCGTGCTCCCGGAGCTCAAGGGCAAGCTCGACGGCTTCGCCATGCGTGTGCCGACGGCGGACGTCTCCGTGGTGGACCTGAGCCTGAACCTGCGAACGTCGACGAGCGCCGAGGCGATCAACGCCGCGCTGAAGCGGGCGAGCGAGGGACCCATGAAGGGAATCCTCCAGTACTGCGACGAACCACTCGTCTCCATTGACTTTCGTGGAAATCCACACTCCTCGATCCTGGACGCGCGGAGCACCCAGGTGATGGACGGTCACTTCGCCAAGGTGCTCTCCTGGTACGACAACGAGTGGGGCTACGCCTCCCGCGTGGTCGACCTGACCCTCTTGATGGGACGCTGAGGCGGCGATGGCGATCCCGGATCTCGGCGAGCTTCTCGCCGACGGGATTCGCGGCCGGCGGGTCTTCGTCCGCGCTGACCTGAACGTCCCGCTCCGCGGCGACGCGGTCGCAGACGACACCCGCATCCGAGCCTCGCTGCCGACGTTGCACCGCCTCCTAGACGCCGGAGCCCGCGTCGTCGTCGCCTCCCACCTCGGCCGGCCCAAGGGCCGGCGCCGCCCGGAGCTATCGCTCCGGCCCGTGGCGCCCCGCCTGGCGCAGCTGCTCGGGACGGGCGTCTCGTTCTGCCCGGAGTGCGTGGGCGAGCGGGCCGCCGCCGCCGTCGCCGAATTGGGAGAGGGCGAGCTGCTCCTGCTCGAAAACCTGCGCTTCCACGCCGGCGAGGAGGAGAACGACGCCGACTTCGCGCGGGCCCTGGCGGACCTCGCCGACGCCTACGTGAACGACGCCTTCGGCACGGCGCACCGGGCGCACGCGTCGACCGTAGGCATCGCGGCCTGCGTCGAGCGCAAGGCCGGCGGTGATCTTCTGAAGTCGGAGCTCGAGCACCTGCGGGGGATTCGCGAGCCGGTGCGCCCGCTGCTGGTGATCCTCGGAGGTGCGAAGGTCTCGGACAAGCTGGCCGTGTTGGAGGCTCTCGCGCCCCACGCGGACACGCTCGCGATCGGAGGGGCCATGGCCTACACGTTCCTGGCGAGCGGCGGACGCCGCGTCGGCGCATCGCTCGTGGAGGCCGATCGCTTTGCCGATGCCCGGCGTGTCACCCTCGCCGCCCGCGCCACCGGCCGCCGCCTGCTCCTGCCCAGCGATCACCTCGCGGTGGAGCGCGTGGAGGCGGGCGCGCCGACGCGGGTCGTACGCGAGATCCCCGACGGCTGGATCGGCGTGGACATCGGCCCCGAGACGGCGCGAGACTACGCCCGCGAGGCGGGCGAGGCGAAGACCCTGTTCTGGAACGGGCCCATGGGCATCTTCGAAACCCGGGAGTTCGCGGCAGGGACCGAGACGGTCGCCACCGGCGTCGCCCAATCGCCGGCCTACAGCGTCGTGGGAGGCGGCGACTCCGTCGCGGCCATCAATCAGCTCGGCCTCGGTCCGCAGATCAGCTACCTCTCGACCGGTGGCGGCGCCTCGCTCGAGTACATCCAGGGCCTGGCGCTGCCGGGCGTCGAAGCCCTGTCGCGCTGAGATGCGTCACCCGATCCTCGCGGCGAACTGGAAGATGCACAAGACCGTAGGCGAAGCGACCGCCTTCGTCGCGCGCCTCCTGCCCCGGGTCGAGGAGGCACGGGGCGTAGAGATCGTGCTGGCGGTGCCCTTCACGGTCCTCGAGCGCGTGGGGCGCAGCCTCGAGGGATCGGCCGTCCACCTCGCCGCGCAGAACGTCCACCCCGAGGAGCAGGGCGCGTTCACGGGCGAGATCTCGCCGGGCATGCTGGCCGATCTTGGCTGCCGTTACGCGATCGTCGGTCACAGCGAGCGACGGGTGCTGTTCGCCGAGACCGACGACTTCGTCGCCCGCAAGGCCGCGGCCCTGCTCGAGCGCGACATCCTCCCCATCGTCTGCGTTGGCGAGTCGCTGGAAGACCGCGAGGCGAAACGCACCTGGGACGTCCTGGGGGCGCAGATCCAGGGCAGCCTCGCCCGGGTGCCCGACGAGCTCGCGGGCGAAATCGTGATCGCCTACGAGCCGGTCTGGGCGATCGGCACGGGGCGCACGGCCACCCCGGAGATCGCGCAGGAGGCGCACGCCTTCATTCGCGATCGACTCGCCAACCGCTTCGGCGCCGCGGGCGCGCAGATCCGGATCCAGTACGGGGGCTCGGTCAACCCCGAAAACGTGTACGCTCTGATGCAGCAGCCCGACATCGACGGCGCGCTCGTGGGCGGGGCCAGCCTCGATCCCGAGGCCTTCGCCCGGATCGTGGCGTTCGAGTCGCAGGGGAGCGTGCAATGACCCTCGTCATCACGGTACTTCATGTCTTCGTGTGCATCTTCCTCGTCGCCGTGGTCTTGCTCCAGCGCGGCAAGGGCGCAGAGATCGGCGCGGTGTTCGGCAGCGGCGCCAGCTCGACCGTCTTCGGCGGCCGCGGCGCCGGCACCTTCCTCACCAAGCTCACCACCGGCTGCGCCATCGTGTTCATGCTCACGAGCCTGACGCTCTCCTACGTCGCCAATACCGTCTCGAGCGAAGCGCTGTTCCAGGACGGCGTCGAGCAGGAGGCGCCCGCAAGCGACACCCTGTTCGAGGAGTTCGGCACGGTGGCGCCGGAGGAGCCCGGCGCAGCCGAGGCGCCGCCGCCGGGAGAAGCGGAAGGCAACCTTCCCTGAGATGGTCCGGACCCGACCGTTCGGTATGCTCCGCGCGCTCTCCACGGACTGCGGCAGTGGCGGAATTGGTAGACGCACCAGCTTGAGGGGCTGGCGGGGGCAACCCCGTGGAGGTTCGAATCCTCTCTGCCGCACCACGAACCTCACGCGATCGCCCCGCCGGCGTCGCGGTGGGCCCGCGTCCGCTCGATCCAGCGCCGGTAGAGCTCGAGAGGATGGGCGCCGACGATGACCGCGTCGTTGCCGACGAGCCGGACGGCCGGCACGCCGGTGACCCCGGCCTCGAGCGCTTCCCGGTGCTGGGCGAGCGTCTCGCGCAGCAGCGCGGGATCGTCGATCCGACCGAACTCCTCCTCGGGCAGTCCCAGCTCCCGCCACAGCGACCGCAGTGTCTCCCGATCCGTCACGTCCCGGCTTTCGGCGAAGTAGGCGCGCAGCAGGCGCTCGTGCATGCGCCGGAACGGCTCCTCCCCCAGGCTCGCGGCCGCCTTCGCCGCCAGGTGGGGCGGAATGCTGTGCGAGGGCGGCCCCGCGTCCCCCTGCCACACCCGGAAGCTGCCGCTGTCGGGCTCCGCGCCCGGCCGCGACCACGAGCGGGTGTAGGCACGGAAGCGCTCCAGATCCCGGCCGGGGCTCGGCCTGGGGCGGAGCAGGAAGCTGCGCCACTCGAACTGCACAGCGCCCGGGTAGTCGCGCTCGAGCCGGACGATCCGAACCGCGGCGTTGTAGCACCAGGGACACAGGTAGTCCGAGTGGACGACGAAGCGAAGCGGGTCCACCCGGCGAGGCTATCACAGTGCCGATTGCACGAGCCCTGCTCGCGAGCTAAATCTGCCGGGAACCCGGGCACTTCGCCCTGCCCCATCCAACGTTGGAGAAACGACAGTGTCGGAGCTCGAAGCCACCGCCCGCGCCATGGTCGCACCCGGGAAGGGAATCCTGGCCGCCGACGAGAGTTCACCCACCATCAAGAAGCGATTCGATTCGATCGGGGCCGAATCGAACGAGGAGAATCGGCGCAGCTATCGCGAGATGCTCTTCACCACCCGGGGCGCCGAAGAGTTCATCAGCGGCGTCATCTTCTTCGACGAGACGCTCCGCCAGAGCACGGCCGACGGCACGCCCTTCCCGAAGCTTCTCCAGAAGAAGGGCATCGTCCCCGGGATCAAGGTCGACACGGGCGCCAAGGCGCTGGCCGGCGCCGGGGGCGAGAAGGTCACCGAGGGGCTCGACGGCCTGCGCGAGCGCATCGCCGAGTATCATGGCCTGGGCGCCCGCTTCGCCAAGTGGCGCGCCGTGATCACGATCGGAGACGGGATCCCCAGCGATTACTGCCTCGACGCGAACGCCCACGCCCTCGCGCGCTACGCCGCGCTCTGCATCGAAGGCGGCCTCGTCCCGATCGTCGAGCCCGAGGTCCTGATGGACGGATCGCACACGATCGAGCGCTGCTACGAGGTGACCGAACGCACGCTGCGCAAGGTCTTCGACGCGCTCTACGATCAACGCGTCCCGCTCCAGGAGACCATCCTCAAGCCCAACATGGTGCTCTCCGGAACGGAGTGTCCGCAGCAGGCCGACGTCCGCCGGGTGGCCGAGGAGACCCTGCGCTGCTTCCGCAACGCGGTGCCTGCGGAGATTCCCGGGATCGTGTTCCTCTCGGGCGGTCAGAGCGACGAGCTGGCGACGGCGCACCTCAACGAGATGAACAAGGTCGGCGGCTCCCCCTGGGAGCTCAGCTTCTCCTACGGGCGCGCGCTGCAGGCCCCTCCGCTCAAGGCCTGGGCGGGCAAGGCCGAGAATCGCGACGCGGCCCAGAAGGCCTTCTACCACCGCGCCCGCTGCAACGGCGCCGCCCGCAGCGGCAGCTACACGGCCCGGATGGAACAGGAGGCGGCGTAGCCCAGCGCCCCCTCGACTCGGCCGAAGCGGCCGGGGTCGGGGCGAAAGACCATCCCTCCGCGAATGGCTCGGCCATCCCTTTTGGGGCTTCGTTCGCCTTCGGCTCACTGCGCGGCGGCTTCGCCGCCTTGCGAAGATTGGTTTGGCCTGTGCTTGATTTCGCTGCGGGATGGTCTTTCGCCCCGACCCCTGCGTTTCCTGTCTGGGTGTCGAGGTCGGTCAGGCTGTGGTACCCGCGGGCGTAGTGGGGTGCGCGAGCTCGCCCTGCTCGCGCGCCAGCACGTTCACCGCGAACAAACCCCCTTCCGCGATCAGCGGGTGCGTGTGCGATCGCTTGTCGGTGCAGACCAGCACCAGGGGCCGATCGAGTGAGACCTCCGTGAACGCGGATGCCGTCATGCCGTGGATGCGGTCGCCGCAGCGCGCGGCGCGATCTCCAGCAATGCGAGGTCCATGACGTTCGTCCGCGTGGGCCCCGTGCGGAACAGGCCGCCCTCGGCGGCGAAGAAGCGGTAGGCATCGTTGTCGGCGAGCGCCGCGCGTGCGTCGACGCCTCGCGCACGCCCACGTGCCACCGTTTCCCCATCGGCGTAGGCGCCGGCCGCGTCGGTCGGCCCGTCCGTGCCGTCCGTGCCGGCGGCGAGCATCGCGGCCGCGGTCCCGCCCTCCAGCTCGAGAGCGGCGGCGAGCGCCACCTCCTGACTGCGTCCGCCGCGCCCCGCACCGTGAACGCGCACCGTGGTCTCGCCTCCCGCGATCAGACACGCGGGGCGCTCGCCGCCGACGGCCGCGGCCAGCGCCGCCAGGCGTCGCCCGGCCTCCCGCGCCTCGCCGCGGAGGGCGCCGTCGAGGACGACCGCGCGGCAGCCGGCGCTCGCCGCCGCCGCGCGCGCGGCCTCCAGGGCCGTGCGGTTGTTCGCCAGCACGGTCGTGCGCACGCGAGCGAAGACGGAATCGCCGGGCTTCGGGGTCTCCTCCGCCTCCCCGCGCGCTCCGGCGTCGATGTGGGCGCGGACGCCGGCCGGCAGCCGGCCGCCGAGATCGCCCCGCTCCAGCACGTCCCGCGCGTCGGCGTAGGTGGTCGGATCGGGCGCGAAGGGTCCGGAGCCGATCACGTCGAGGCGGTCGCCGGGAACGTCGGAAATCGCGAGCACCTCGATGCGCCCGCAGCCGGTGCGGCGTGCCAGGCGTCCTCCTGCGACGGCGCTCAGGTGCTTGCGCACGGCGTTGAGCTCCTCGATCGCCACGCCGCCTGCGAGCAGCGCCTCCGTGGTGAGAGCGACGTCGCCCAGCGTCAGGCCCGGGGCCGGGCCGCTGAGCAGACTCGACGCCCCCCCCGAAAGCAGCACGACCAGCACGTCGTCGCGGCGCGCGCTCTGGACGAGGTCGATCGCCTCGCGGGCGGCGCGCTCCGACCGAGCGTCGGGAACGGGGTGGGCGGCTTCGCGCAGGGCGATCCGCTCGAGCGGGACCCCGTGCCCGTCTTTGGTGACGGCGAGGCCCGCCGCGATCCGTGCACCAGCCACCTGCTCCAAGGCCGCGGCCATCTCGGCGGCCGCCTTGCCCGCGGCGAGAACCACCAGGCGGGCACCGGGCGCCAGCGGAACCCCGGCGATGGAGAGCTCGCCGTCGCGCTGCGACACGGCCCGGCGCACCGCCGCCGAGGCATCCACGGCCGCGAGGGCCTGCCGAAAGAGCGCTTCGAGGCGGGCGCGGCGGGCGCCCTGCGGGCTCACGGTGCGGGGGCTGCGTCGGCCGGGGCCTTCGGCGCTTCCGCCGCCACACTCGCGGGGCCGCTTCCGGCGCTGCGCACGCGAGGCAGCGGCTGGAGGCGGATCTCGATGCGCCGGTTCTTCCCGCGTCCCTCCCGGGTGTCGTTGGAGGCCACGGGCCGGTACGGCCCGAATGAGACGGCGCTCAGCCGTCCCGGCTCGACCCCCTCCTGCTGGAGCAGCCGCACCACCTGGCTGGCGCGCGAGGCCGCGAGCTCCCAATTCGTGGGGAAGCGGGCCGACGCCTGCGCGCGGATCGGAACGGAGTCGGTGTGGCCCTGGACCTCGACGCCGTTGGGGACGGACTTCAGGCGGGCCGCCACCTTCTTCACCACGGCGACGCCGGCGGCATTGAGCTCGACCGAGCCCGAAGCGAACAGCACGTCCTGCGTGAGGTTGAGCCGGAGGCCCTCGCGGAGCTGCTCGATCTCGATCTGCCCCGAGGCGACCTCTTCCTGGAGGTCGTTCACCAATCCGTGGTACGTGCCGCGGAGATCTCGCAGCTCCTGGCTGTTGGAGGCCAGCTGCGCTTCGCGCTCGCGCAGCGCCTCCGAAAGGATGGCCTCCGTACGCGCCAGCTTGCGGACGTCCGTTTCCAGCGTCGCGCGGGCCTGGTGCAAGTCTTCCATCTCCTCGATCAGTCTCACCCGCTCGCTGCCGAGGCTCTCGTTCGAAGCGCTGAGCCGCTTCACCTGCTGCTGGAGCTCCGCCTTCTCCTGCCGGAGGCGTTCCCGCTCGTCCACGACTTCCTGGTGCGTTCCCCGCGTGACGCAGCCCGCGGCGGCGGCGAGCAGCAGCGCCAGAGCGAGGATGCGGCCTTCAGGCCGGCGCAGCGAGCGCGTGCCGGAGGGCTTCATCGATCCGTCCCACATACTGGAGCTCCAGTCCCTCGAGCAGATCCGAGGGTATCTCCTCGGCGTCGCGCCGGTTCATTTCGGGCAGGACCACCCGCTGGATTCCCGCGCGCTTGGCCGCGAGGATCTTCTCCTTGATCCCGCCGACCGGCAGTACCTTGCCGCGCAGCGTGATCTCCCCGGTCATCGCCACCTCCGGCCGCACTTCCCGACCGGTGAGCAGCGAGGCCAGGGACGTTACCATCGCGATCCCGGCCGAGGGGCCATCCTTGGGTACGCCGCCGGCGGGCACGTGGAGGTGCAGGTCCGAACGGCCGAAGATCGTCGGATCGATCTGCAGCTCCGACGCGTGTGTCCGCAGCCACGATCGAGCCGCTTCCACCGACTCCCGCATCACGTCGCCGAGAGAGCCGGTGAGCTTGAGCTTCCCTTTGCCGGGCATGCGCGTCGACTCCACGAAGAG
>JAOTUO010000097.1 GCA_029863845.1 Myxococcales bacterium | reverse complement strand
CAGATGCGCCGGAAACAGCTGACCCTGGTGCTGCTCGTAGCCCTTGAACTGGATCTCACTCCCCATGACCGCCATGCTTACCAAATGGCGAGTCTTGGGTCAGGCTCCTAGCCGGACTGCGAGAGGCGAGCGCGCGCCGTCTCGATGTCGCTGTCCATCACGGTCTTGCGCTTGTTCGCCTCGGCGGAGGCCTGGGCCTCCCGCGCGAGCCGGGCAATGTAATCCTCGGCGGCGGCCACGGCCTCGTTGAGGGCGGAGCCCGAGACCCGCAGCCCCCCGCCGTGCTTTGCAAGGAGACGCTTCACTACCGCGTTGGGAAGCTCTGACATGACACCCTCCATCATCGGATCCGCAGGCCTCGACTCCCGCGGCGGGAGGCGAGGCCGCGATGCTAGGAGCCGTCAGACGGGACTGCAACGGCGCAAGAGGAACTCGGCCGCGGCCGCCGCCAGACGGGGTCCGTCGTGGTCCACCGGAACGTTGTGGGCGGAACCCTCCAGAATCAGGAGCTCGCGCCGCTCGGAGGCCACGCTGGCCAGGATCTCGCGGGCGTCGGCGGGGTCCGCGGTGACGTCGTGGGCCCCGTGGGCGACCAGGATGGGGCAGGTGACGAGCCCGAGCCGGGGGCGGACCCGCCGCTGCAGGCGCACCAGCTCGTGCACGCCGCGCAGGGGCAGCACGTCGTAGCTCGGGTGCCGGCGGCGGGCCGCCGGATCGAGGATGTCCGACCCGGAGCGCTTGCGCGCGAAGGGGTAGACGACCTTGAGCAGCGGGACCAGCCACGCGACCGGACCCCGCAGGCGCAGGGGTGTCGCGACCACGACGATGCCGTCGAGGGGCTCGTCGGCCGCGAGACACAGCGCGAGCAGGCCCCCCATCGACAGCCCGAGGACGAACACCGGATCGTGGCGAGCGCGCAGCGCGTGCAGATGCGACCGGGCGGCCTCGAGCCACTCGCCGTGGGTCACCTCGGCCAGCCGGCGGGGCGTCGCGTTGTGCCCGGGAAGCACCGGCCCCAGGGCCCGCACCCCCCGCGCCGCGAGCGCCTCGCCCAGCGGGCGCACCTCGTAGGGCGTTCCCGTAAAGCCGTGCAGGCACAGCGCCGCGCTGCGACCGTCCCCCTCCAGATCGAAGGGCGAGGGATCCACCGGATCGTCCGACTCCGCTCGCCCTTGGCTCGCTGCGCGCGCGCCTCCGGCCCGCTTGCCGACCTCACTCATCCAGGGCACGCCCCGCCTCCTCGGCCGCCCGCACCACCTCGCGCAGGGGCGCTCCGGCCCGCTTCGCGGCACGCTTGCAGTCGTCGTACTCCGCGGTGACGATCGCCCGCCCGTCGCCGTCCCAGACGAGCTTCACGCCCAGGCGCCCGAACGGGGTGGCGACGCGGCGTTGCTCGCGCTCGAGCACCACCCGATCGCTCTCCGTGGCGCGCACCCCGATGGCCGTCGACTCGGCGAAGAGCACCCGCGCGAGCTGCATCCGGTCGCAGGGCCGCGCCAGCACCCGGACCAGGAAGCCGGGCCGGTTCTTCTTCATCTGGAGGTGCTGCAGCGACACGTCCAGGGCTCCCGCGTCGAAGAGCCGCTCCATCAGGTAGTCGAAGTGCTCCGGGACGAGGTCGTCGAGGTTCGTCTCCAGCGTCACGACGCGATCGGAGCGGCCGGCGCCGGCGCGGCCCAGCACCGCGCGCAGCACGTTGGGCAGGGGACCCTCGCGATCGTCTCCGGCGCCGTGACCCACAGACTCGACGGTCATCGCGGGCAGGGCGCCGAAGGCGTCCACGACCGTGCGCAGGATCGCCGCGCCGGTCGGGGTCACGGTCTCCCAGGATACGTGCGCAGGAACCGTGGGAATGCCGCGCAGGAGCTCGAGCGTCGCCGGCGCCGGCAGCGGCAGGCGTCCGTGCTCGGTCTCGACGCTGCCGCCGCCGCCGAGCGCCACGGGCGAAGCCGTCACCCGCTCGATCCCCAGGCGCGCCAGACCGATCGCGGCGCCGGCGATGTCGATGATGGCGTCCACGGCGCCGACCTCGTGGAAGTGGACCTTGGCGAGGGGCTGGCCGTGGACCCGCGCCTCGGCCCGGCCGAGGGCCTCGAAGACGGCGCGGGCCGTCTCTCGGACCTCGGGGGCGAGGCGCGCCCGGGCGAGCAGGCGCTGGATCTCGGCGTACGAGCGCGAGCGGGACCGCGAGCGACGGCCGGCGGGTGTCCGCACGTCGAGCTGGCGGGCCGCCAGGGGACCGCGCCGAACCCGCCGCACGCGCAACACGTGTTCGACGCCGAGGCCGGCGAGGTCGGCCGCGAGCTCGCGCCGCGAGAGGCCGAGATCGAGCAGCGCGGCCAGGAACATGTTGCCGGCGATGCCCGAGAAGCAGTCGAGGTGGAGGACCCTGCAATCCATCCCGTTCGGCTTCGCTCGCCTCCGGCTCGCTGCGCGCGCGCCTCCGGCCCGCTTGCTAGAGCCGGTTGATGAGCGTCGCGACATAGGCGGCTCCGAAACCGTTGTCGATGTTGACGACGCTCACGTTCGAGGAGCAGCTCGTGAGCATCCCCAGCAGCGCGGCGATGCCGCCGAAGGCCGCGCCGTAGCCCGCGCTCGTCGGCACCGCGATGACGGGCTTGTCCACCATGCCGCCGACCACCGAGGGCAGCGCCCCTTCCATGCCGGCCACCACGATCAGCACCCGCGCCTCGCGCAGCACGTCGCTCGACGCGAGCAGCCGGTGGATCCCCGCGACCCCCACGTCGGCGAGGGTCTCGACCTCGTTGCCGAATCGCCGCGCCACCTGCGCCGCCTCCGTCGCGACCTGGGCGTCGGCCGTCCCGGCCGAAACGACGGCCACCTTCCCCCGACCCACCGTCTCGACTTCGGCGGGGCCGAACCAGAGCAGTCGGCTCACCGGGTCGTAGTCGCCGGCTTCGAGCTCCCTCCGCAGCCGCTCCCCGGCGTCGGGCTCGACGCGGGTGACCATCACGTGCTGTCCCGCATCCAGCAGCGCGCGGGCGATGGCGACGATCTGCTCGGGCGACTTGCCGCGCCCGTACACCACCTCGGGAAGTCCCTGGCGCAGCGCCCGGTGGGTGTCGACCCGCGCGTCCGGCACGTCCACGAAGGGCAGCCGGGCGAGATCCTCGAGCGCGGACTCGACGCCGACCTCGCCGCGCCTTACGCCGTCGAGCAGCTCGCGCAGGCGATCCCGGTTCATGAGCCGGACACTATCAGACGCGATTCGGGCGGGCTAAGCGGGAGTCACGGATCGAGGATGAACACGAGCAACGCTTCAAAGGCGCCGTCGCAATCGGCGAGCAGGCTCTCGAGACGCAGCACCGCCCCGCTCCGCCGGCGCTCCGCCACCCAGCGCGCGAGCTCGCCCTCCGCGTTCTCGGTGACGAGCTTCGGAGTCGAGAGCAGGATGCGCGCGCCGAGGTTGTCGGCGACGGCCGACATCGTGCGGGACGCGACGATGTTGCCCACCTCGCAGAGCGCCGAGGCGGCGCTTTCGGAGCCGGGTTCGCCTTCGCCGCGGCAGCACAGGAGGTTGTTCAGGATGGCGTCGCGCGAGACGGGCGCCAGCAGCAGCGCGACGAGCCCGCGCAGGTGCCCCTGCGCCTCGAAAAACACGCCGGTGCTGCGCGGATCCGACTCGCGCGCGGCGTCTCGCTGCGGCGCGGTCGTCTGGTGATCGAACACCGAGCGCCCCACGAGCTCGGACAGCGCGCCGGCGGCGCCGGCGGCGCCCGTCTCGACCAGCGCGCGCAGGCGCGCGACATCGGAGTCGCTACGGCGTGCGAAGGGCGCTCTCATGCCAGCTGATTGAGGTCGAGGAGGAACACCGGGCGACCGTCGCCGACGATGGTGAGTCCCGCCAGGGTCCGCACGTTCGCGAGCAGGGACGGGGGCGGCTTCACGTAGATCTGCTGCTGACCGACGATCCGGTCCACCTGGAGGGCGACGCGTTCGCCGCGTATGGCGCTGAGGACGAGCGTGACGTGCTGCGGCGCCTCCCCGCTCTCGAGGCCCAGCTGCTCCGCGAGCGCGAGCACGGGAACCGGCTCGTCGTCGATCAGGGCGAAGGCCTCGCCGGCGCTGCGTTCGATTTCGTCTGCGCGGATCTCGACGATGCGGTCCACCCTCCGGACCGGGATCGCGAGCGTCTCGCCGGCGGCCTCCACCAGCAGCACACGCTGCACCGCCGCTGCGATCGGCACCACCAGCGTGGTGGTCGTACCCACGCCGCGCTCCGTGCTGAGCTCGACCTGGCCGCCGAGCGACTCGATCGTGGCCCGCACGGCGTCCATGCCGACGCCGCGCCCGGAGACCCGTGAGATCTTCTCGGCGGTGGAGAGGCCCGGGTGGAACACGAACGACGCGATGTCCTCGGGCGAGAGGTCCTCGGCCAGGTCCAGCACGACGAGGCCCCGCTCGACCGCGCGGGCGCGGACCGCCTCGAGGTCGATCCCCCGCCCGTCGTCGCTGACCGCGATTCGGATCGAGTCCTTCACGCGGCGCGCGGCGATGGTGAGGTGGCCCACCTCCGGCTTGCCGGCCGCGACCCGTGCCTCCGTCGTCTCGATCCCGTGGTCCACGGCGTTGCGCACGAGGTGAACGAGGGGATCGCTCAGCCGATCGAGGATGGACCGGTCGAGGTCGAGCTCGGCGCCCCGGATCTCCACCTCGACGCGTTTGCCGGATAGCTGCGCAACCTCGCGGGCCACGCGCGGAAGCGGCTCCACGATGCGCAGCATCGGCGTCGTGCGCAGCTCCAGGGCGCGCCGCTGGAGCTCGCCCACCACCCGGTCCATGCGGTCGAGCCCGACTGCCACGTCGGCGGTCCGGGAATTCGCGCTCTCGTCGGCGGAGGTGCGCAGCTGGTTCGAGTTGAGGATGACCTCGCCGACGGTGCTGAGAAAGTGATCGAGCGTGTCGGTATTGACGCGCACCGAGGGAGGCGGCATCGGGGCGTCCAGCGGCTCCGGCCGGACTTCGCGACTGCGCTCGGCTGCGGGTCTCAGCTCGGGAGCGCCGGGTTCAGGGCTTTTTTTTTTGACGCTTCGGCACCGGTCAGGGCGCTCACCAGCTCGGCGCGCCGCGGCGGGGGGTCTCCGCCCGCTCGCACCGCCGCCACCATGGCCTCCAGGGCCTCCAGGCCGTGGAAGAGCAGCGCCAGCTCGTCGGCGTCCGACACGCGCCCCGCGGCGCGAATCCCCTGCATGCGGTCTTCGAGGCCGTGCGCGACCTCGGTGATCGAATCGTACTCGAGCGACGCCGCCATGCCCTTGATCGAGTGGGCCATGCGGAAGACGGAGTCGATGGCTTCCACGCTCCCGAGATCTTTCTCGAGCCGGAGGAGCGAAGAGCTGATCTCGGCGAGGTGCTCCGTCGCCTCGTCGATGAAGATGTTGCGGTACTTGCCGAGGTCCACGGTTACGCGAGCACCTTCGTGAGCGTTGCGATCACGTTGTCGGGCTTGAAGGGCTTGACGATGAAGTCCCGCGCTCCGGCCTCTAGCGCCTCGGTGACCAGGCTCTCCTGGCCGAGAGCGCTGCACATCACCACGCGCGCGTCGGGATCCATTTCGATGATGCTGCGCACCGCGTCGATGCCCGAGCGCCGCGGCATCACGATGTCCATCGTGACGATGTCGGGACTCACGCGCTTGTACTCGTCGAAGGCCTCCAGACCGTCGGAAGCCTCGGCGACCACCTCGTGCCCATCCGACTCGACGATCTCGCGGATCATCTGCCGCATGAACGACGCATCGTCGGCGACCAAAACTCGAGCCATCTTCGATCCCTCCTCGCTTACTCGCTCCGCACGAGGGAGCGCTCGATTACTTCCTGGGCCCGCGCGACGAGCCGCTGCGGGTCGAGCACGCTGGTCACGCGCCCGTCGATCGGCCGTCGCTCCGCCACGGTCTGGGCTCCCCGCGCGACCGCGGCCGTTCCGTCCACCAGCCCCACGATCCGGTCCACCGGCAGGCCGAGACGGGCGCCGCCGGTCGGGCGGTCGCTGACGACCAGCAGGTGGGTCGGCTCCGGAAGCGCCGCCTCGTCCACGTCCAGCAGCGCCGAGCGCCGGAGCACCGGCAGCGCGTCGCCGCGGTGGTTGACGACCCCGCCCACACGCACCGGCAGGCTCGGAATGCAGGCGAGGCGGGCCACCTCGGCGACCTCGATCACGCCGGCGATCGGCAGCGCGTAGCGCGAGCCGCCCACCTCGAAGAGGAGCAGGCGCTCCGCGCAGGTCGAGGCGACCGAGCTCGCACTCACGACCGATCCTCGTCGCGGCTGCCCGACGCCCGCGCACCGCCCGTATCGAAGCCACGCAGCACGACGCGCAGCTGCTCGGCGAGGTCCGTGAGGGACTTCGACGACGACACCATGTCGCTCATCGACGTGACCTGCTCGCGCGACGTGCCCACCACGGCGTCGAGGGCCTTGGCGTTGCCGGCGGCCACCCGCGCCACCTCGTCCATCGAGTCGACCATGCGCTCGACGCTCTGGGTGTGGGAGTCGGCGCCGTGGAAGATCTCCTCGGCGCGCGAGGCCGCCTCGCTCACGGCGGAGCGGATGTGCTCCAGCGAGTGGGCCATGGTGTCCATGTCCTCGCGCCCCTCTTTCACACCGAGGCTCGACTCGCGCATCTCGTCGGCGACCTGGTTGGTCTCCGACTGGATCTCGTGGATCAGCTTCGTGATCTCCTCGGCGCTCTCGCCCGCGCTCTCTGCGAGCTTGCGGATCTCGTCGGCGACCACCGAGAAGCCGCGTCCGGCCTCGCCGGCGCGCGCGGCCTCGATCGAGGCGTTGAGCGAGAGGAGGTTGGTGCTGTTGGCCACGCTCGTGATGATCCCCGTGATCTGGCCCACGTGGCGCGTCTTCTCCTCGAGATCGAACACGCGGACCACGGATTGCTCCACGCGCTCGAGAACCGTGCGCATCTTCTGGATCGCGAGGCGCGAGACGTCGACGCCGGAGTTGGCCTTCTGGTTCGCCTCGGCGGCAAAGCCGAAGGCCTCGCGCGCCCGGGAGGCGTTGAGCTCGATGGTGGAGGCGATCTCGTGGATCAGCACGTTCGCGTTCTGGAGCAGCTTCTGCTGCTCCGCGACGGTGCGCGCCAGGTCCGACACGGTCGAGGAGATCTCGGTGTTGTTCACGCTCACGTGCTGCACGGAGCGGGTCAGCTCATGGGCGGCGCGGGACACCCGATCCGCCGTGCTCTGCACGTGCTCGACGAGTTCGCGCAGGCTCGCGGCCATGGCCTGGATGCTGCGGGCGAGTCCGTGGGTCTCGTCGGGAAAGCGCGGGCTCTCCTGCACCGTGACGCGGGCCGCGAGGTCGCCGCGGCTGATCTGCTCGGTCGCCGTCCTCAGGCTCCGGAAGCTGCGAGCCAGGTCGCGGGACAGGAAGAAGCCGATCACGCCGGCCACGAGCAGCGCCACGAACAGGGAGAGCCAGGCCGGCGGGTCGATGCCGGTCCAGACGAACAGGCGCGGGAAACCCGCCACCGACGCCCCCACGACGAGGGAGCCGAAGACAAACTTGTAGGTCAGGCCGACTCGCACGCCCTGCGTATCGGAGATTGGAGGCTGCCGCTTGACGTCGGGAACCGGCAGAAACGCTTCAGAAACCGGCAACGCGGCCGGGCCCGAAGTGGCGCCAGCCCCGCCCCGCTCCGCCCCGGGGGCGCCCCCGGCGCACCCGCCCGATCTCCGCGACCGGGACCGCGAGCCGGCGCGTGAGCGCCGCCGCCGAGGGGCCCGCGGCGCGCACGGTGAAGAGCAGCTCGTAGTCCTCGCCCCCGGCGAGGGCGAGGCGGTCGGGATCGAGCCCGAGCCGCGCGCAGGCGGCCGCGAAGCGCGGCGGGCGAGGCACCGCGGCGGGCTCCAGCTCGGCGCGCAGGTCGCCGCGCTCGAGCAGGTGGGCGAGGTCCGCCTCGAGCCCGTCGGAGACGTCGATGCAGGCGCCCACCTGCGGCAGCCGCGCCAGGGCCCGACCGGCGGCCAGGCGCGGTGACGCGACCCGGCGCACGCGGCCGAGACCGCGCTCCGCCCGCGCGCGCTCGAGTGCGGCCGCCCCGAGCGCCCCGGTCACGCAGATCCGGTCCCCGGGCCGGGCTCCCGAGCGGCGCAGCGCGCGCCCCCGGGCGACGGCGCCCACGGCCGTCAGCGTGATCGAGGTCTCGCGCGCGCCGCTCAGGTTGCCCCCCACGAGGGGGGTGGCCTGGGTCTGCGCCTCCCGGAGCAGCCCGGCCAGCAGGCCGTCGAGGGTGCGCAGGGGCAGCTGCGGCGGCGCGGCCAGCGCGCACAGGAAGCCGAGGGGGCGCGCGCCCATCGCCGCCAGATCCGAGAGGGCCGCCACCAGCGCGCGCCGCCCGACCGTGCGCGGGCTCTCGGTCCGCCACCGGAAGTGCACGCCCTCGACCATCGCGTCCGTCGAGACCACCACGTCCTCGCGCAGCCGCGCGCGCAGGACCGCCGCGTCGTCGCCGATCCCGATCCGCACGGAGCGCGGGGCGCCCACGCGCCGCGCCGCCCGCTCGATGCGGTCGATCAGGCCAAACTCACCGAGATCGCGAAGCTGCACCCGGGCAGCTTACCCGGATCCGGCGTCAGCGGGATCGGGCGGAGGCGACGGGGGCGCGGGTGGCGGAGCGGCGCGACTTGGTCGGCGGCGCGGTCCGTCGCGGCGGCGGCGATTGGAGGGCCGCCTCGAGCACCTGGTCCATGTGATCCACGGGGATGAAGGTCATCCGGCGCTTGAGATCCTTCGGGATCTCCTTCAGGTCCTGGAGGTTCTTGCGGGGCAGGATCACCCGCGAGATGCCCATGCGGAGCGCGCCGAGCGCCTTCTCGCGGACGCCGCCCACCGGCAGCACGCGTCCGCGCAGGGTGACCTCGCCCGTCATGGCGACGTCGGCACACAGGGGGATGCGCGTCGCCAGCGAGATGAGCGCGGTGGCGATGGCGATTCCCGCCGACGGGCCGTCCTTCGGAATCGCGCCCGCCGGCACGTGGACGTGCACCTCGTGGCGCGCGAAGAGCGCGTCGTCGAAGCCGAGATCGGCCCCCATACCCCGCACGCAGGTGAGCGCGGCCTGACCCGACTCCTTCATCACGTCACCGAGCTGGCCCGTCAGCACGAGGCCCGAGCCCCGCGTCATCGTCGCCTCGATGGTGAGCACCTCGCCGCCGCTCTCGGTCCACGCGAGGCCGTTGGCGACGCCCACCTCGCCGGAGACACCGGGCGGCTCGGACGCATAGGGCGGCGGGCCGAGCAGCCGCTCGAGGGAGCGGCGTGTCACGGACACCGCCGACTCGTCACCCTCGGCGGCCCGGCGCGCCGTCTTGCGGCAGACCGCCGCGATCCGCCGCTCGAGACCGCGCACGCCGGCCTCGCGCGTATAGTCGGTGACGATCGCCCCCACGGCGGAGGGCGACCAGCGAATGCGGACCTCCGGCAGACCGTGCTCCCGGACCTGCCGCGGAATCAGGAAGGACTGCGCGATCTCGATCTTCTCATCCGGCGTGTAGCCGGCCAGCTGGATGACCTCCATGCGGTCGCGCAGCGGTCCGGGAATCGAGTCGAGCAGATTCGCCGTAGCGATGAAGAGCACGCTCGAGAGGTCGAAGGCCACGTTCAGGTAGTGGTCGCTGAAGCGCGCGTTCTGCTCCGGGTCGAGCACCTCGAGCAGGGCGGCGGAGGGGTCGCCTCGGAAGTCGGACCCGAGCTTGTCGATCTCGTCCAGCATGAACACGGGGTTGTTGGTGCCCGCCTGCTTCAGCCCCTGGATGATGCGCCCGGGAAGCGCCCCCACGTAGGTGCGCCGGTGCCCGCGGATCTCGGCCTCGTCGCGGATGCCGCCCAGGGAGATGCGCACGAACTCGCGCTCCATCGCCCGCGCGATCGAGCGTCCCAGCGAGGTCTTGCCGACGCCGGGCGGGCCGACGAAGCACAGGATCGGACCGCGCGAGTCGCCGCGCAGCTTGCACACGCCCAGGAACTCGAGGATGCGATCCTTGATGCCCCGCAGGTGGGCGTGGTCTTCGTCGAGAATCGCGTGGGCGTTGACGAGGTCGAGGCGGTCGGGGGAGCTCTGGGACCAGGGCAGCTCGACCATCCAGTCGAGGTAGCCGCGCACGACCTGCGCTTCAGGCCCCTCCGGGTGCATGCGCTCGAGGCGGCGCAGCTGGCGCACGGCCTCGGCCAGCGCCTCCTCGGGCAGCCCCGCCTCCTCCACCTTCGTCCGGTACTCCTCGGCCTCCTCGAGGCGCGGATCCGTCTCGCCGAGCTCCGCCTGGATCGCCCGCAGCTGCTCGCGCAGATAGGCCTCGCGCTGCCCCCGGCTCATCTCGTCCTGGGCCTGGGACAGGATCTCCGCCTGCACGGTGGTCACGTCGAGCTCGCGCCGCAGCAGCGCGTCCACCCGTCGCAGGCGCGCCAGCGGGTCGACGATCTCGAGCACCTCCTGAGCCTCGGCGAGGCGGAGCTTCAGGTTCGAGGCCACCAGGTCGGCCAGGCGTCCGGGCTGGTGCACGTTGGCGGTGACCGAGAGCACCTCCGGCGGCAGGTTCTTGAGGGGAAGCAGCTCCTCCACGCGCGACCGGACCGTGCGGATCAGCGCCTCGGTCTCGACGGACCAGTCGCCGTCGTCGTCGGCGGTGGCCGAAGTGGCGCGCACCCAGGTCGTGGTCTCCGTCTCGACGAACGACTCGATCGAGGCCTTGGCCAGACCCTGGACCAGCACCTTCACCCGACCGTCGGACATGCGCAGGATGCGCATGATCATGACCACGGTGCCGACGCGATACAGGTCGTCTGGCTCCGGGTCCTCGATCTCCGCGTCGCGCTGCGCGACGAGGAGCAGCAGCCGGTCTCCGGCCATCGCCGCTTCGATGGCGGCGATCGACCGCTCGCGCAGGACGAAGAGCGGCAGCACCATGTAGGGGAAGACCACCATCTCTCGCAGCGGGACGAGCGGCAGCTCTTCGGGAATCGCAAACGCCGAGGGTGAGTCTTCCATCACCCCATCTTCGACGGAGCGAGACGAGGACTTTACGGCTGTCTCGTTCGGAAAGACCGGTTCGGTCTTATTCGACCTGGACGAAGTGCCCGCGCTCGATTTCGAGCAGGAAGGGGCGCTTGTGCGCGTTGCCGTCGGCGCGCATGGAGAGCACCCCGGTGACGCCCGGGTAGGCCCTCGTGGCGAGTATCCCGTCGCGCACGCCCTCGCGCGAAGCGCGCCGCTCCGCGAGCTGAACGAGAACCAGATTGGCCGCGTCGAATCCCTGCGCGGCGAAGACGTCCGGCGGCCGTTCGAACGCCGCCTCGAAGTGCTGCGCGAAGTTCTGCACGAAGGGGAGCGGGCTCTCCGGAAAGAACTGCGCCGTGACAAGGGCCCCCTCCACGTGCTTGCGCGCGATGCTCAGCAGATTGCCGTCGTACCAGTCGTTCGGCCCCAGCAGCCGCGTGCCCGTCACCTCGTGGTAGGCCAGCTGCGGGGCGATGAGCACGACCTTCTCGTGCGACTCCGGGATGAACAGCGCGTCGAAGTCGACGATCGGGGGCAGGAGCTGTTCGTCGGGTCCGGTCATCGCGAGCGCCTCGTTGCGCAGCGCCAGCGCCTCCTCCGGCGGCAGGCGGCGCGCGCGGCGGCGCATCGCGTCGCGCTCCTTGAGCAGCCGCTTCTCCTCGTCGGTGAGCAGCACGTAGCCGACCAGCCGCCGGATCGGGTCGCCGAAATCCGTGGCCTCGGGGGCGTACGACGCGACGCCGACGATCTCACCGCCCCGCGCCTCGACGGCGTCCCAGAAGAGGTCCCGCAGGCCCCGGCCGTACGCGTCGCGGGGGTAGAGGATCCCGAAGGTCAGGGCCCCGAGGTCGCGCATCGAGTGGTCGACGAGGGTCTGCACCTCTTCCTGCGGCATCGTTCGCACGCGGAAGACGTAGGGGCGGTCGCGGGCGATCTCGGGGCGGGCCGTGAGCGCCACCAGGGGGATGCCTTCGGAATCGGCGGCCCGCGCGGCCGAGTCGCACTCCCCCGCCAGCAGCGGACCCACGATGGCGACGACCCTCTCGTCGCCCGCGAGGTCCCGCACGGCCGCGGCGGCGCGCTCCGGGCGCCCCGCCGAGTCGCGAATCTCGACGCGCACCGTCGCGCCGCCCTCGCCGAAGACGCCGGCGGCGAGCAGGATTCCCTGCAAGGTCTCCTCGCCGAAGGCGGCGAAACGGCCCGAGAGGGGCAGCACGACGCCGATCGTTCCCGCGGCCTCCGCCGTGGGCGGCTCCCGCAGGCCCCGCATCTCGGCGAAGGTCGGGAGGTCCGCGAGATCGGGCGGCCCCTCCTCCCGCATCCGCAAGCGATCCTGCACCGAGCGCAGCCGACCCGCGTACTGGGGCGCCAGCGGGAACTCCGAAGCAAGCTGTAGGGCCTCCCGCACCTCGTCGAGGTCGGCCGCGTCGAGCGCCCGCTCGGCGCGGGTGATCTGGATGCGCGCGGCCGGAATCTCGGAATCGATCTGCTTTGCGGCGCGCGCGAGGCCGCGCCCGTCGAGGCCGTGCAGGATCTCGTCGATCTCCACGTCGATCAGCGCGACGGCGTCGGCGTCGGGCTCCTCGGCGCGCAGCCGCGCCAGCCAGCGCAGCTGAGCGACCGGATCCGAGAGCACGTCCGCGAGCACGCGGTAGGCGCGACGCTGCTCCTCGGGGGCGAGCTTCTCGAGGCGGACCCTCCCCATGATGCGCGCCGCGTCGCCCGTATTGCCACGAGCCGACTCGATCTGGGCGGCGCGCACCCGCGCGGCGTCGTGCCGATCCCCGTCGGGGTGCTCGCGAATCACGAAGGTGTAGTGCGCGAGCGCCCCCTCGCGGTCGCCGCCGGCGAGCTCGAGGCTCGCGATCTCCATGGCCGCGTCGTCGGCGAGCGGGCTGCGCGGCCAGTTCTCGAGGAAGGCCGCGAGGCGCTGCTCCGCGAGGTCGGGATCGCTCTCGACGGTGGACATCGCCGCGGTGAAGGCGCTCCGCTCCTCCTCGGTGGCCGGAGCGCGGGTCATGCGTTCGAAGCCCGCGCAGGCTCCGAGCAACGCGACGGCGACGGCGAATACGGCGAGGCGTCGCACGATCGCTAGTCGAACAGGTCCCGCAGCTTCTCCACGAAGCTGCGCGTCACGGGCGATGTCTCCGAACCCATCTCCTCGGCGAACCTCTCCAACAGCTCGCGCTGGCTGCTGCTGAGCCGCGTCGGCACCTTCACGAAGATGTGCACCAGCTG
>JAOTUO010000095.1 GCA_029863845.1 Myxococcales bacterium | reverse complement strand
CGGCGCCGTTTTCCGGTCACACTGGGCATCGAGGTGGCGGACTACGACAACCGCGTCCTGGTCGGCGCGAGCCGGGGAAACGGCGCGCGCGCGCTCCGCGCCGCGGTGGGACGCAACGCGGTTCTGGCCGCGACGCTCTGGCGGCTCTCCTTCCGGACGCTCTGCCCCGCCGGCGGAAGTCAGCGGCGGTCTTCCGCGAGAAACTGAAGGACGGCGTGGTTGAAGTGCTCGGCCGACTCGGCCATGACCAGGTGCGCGCCGTAGGCGATCGTCACGAGCGCCGCGTTCGGGATCTCGTCGGCGAGCTCGCGGTGGAACTTCGGCGGGGTCAGCTGATCGTGCCGGCCGCAGATCACGAGCGTCTTGTGGCGGATCTCGCGGAGCCGATCGGCGGTGTCGTGTTCCAGGCAGGCCTCGGCCTGCCGCACGAACAGCTCCGAGGTAAGGGGGGCTCCGTCGCGGGTGAAGAAGGTGACCATGGCGTCGATCAGATCCGTCTGCTCGAGGGTCGCGTCCTGGAGCGTCCAGAGCAGGCGCTCGCGGACCATCAGGTCGGTCGAGGCCTCCGCCCGCGCGAGGTCCCGCCACTGCCGCAACAGCAGGCGCCGTTTCGCATCCGGGCGCGCCCAGGTGCCCACCAGCACCATGCGGTCGATCCGGTCGGCGTGACGCAGCGCCAGCTGCTGCGCGATCATCCCTCCCATGAACGCGCCGAGAACGTCCGCCCGCTCGATGCCGAGGCTGTCGAGCAGACCCGCCGAGTCGTCGGCCAGGTCGGCGGTGGTGAAGGGGCCGCCCGGGTCGTCGGTCTCCCCGACGCCGCGGTGGTCGAAGATCAGGGTACGTCGCTGTCGAGAGAACTCGGGGACCTGGAGCGGCAGCCAGCCCTGGCACGAGCCGCCCATCCCCATCACGAGCACGAGCGGGACGCCCGGATGCTCGCCGTGCAGCTCGTAGTAGACCTTGCGGCCCTGCACCGCGGCGTACGGCACGCCGCCATTGTACCCTTGAGGGAGTGAGAAGGGGAGTCGGCCGCCGGGCGCGCGCGAACTTCGCTCGGCTCCGCCTGGCTGCGCGGCGGGCGCCTAGCGACCCATCTGCTTGAGGTCGCGCAGAACCTCGCGCGCGACCGACTTCAGCGTTTCGAATACGCCGCGGCCCACGGTCGCCGCCGCTTCAAAGTCGGGATTCGCCCGAGGGTTGAGCATGCGCCGCATCTCGTCGAGGGGGGCCGCATTCGGGAGATCGCGCTTGTTGTGCTGGATCACGAGCGGGACCTTCGTCAGGTCGTATCCCTGCTCGGCGAGGTTCGTCTTGAGGTTGTCCATGCTCTCGAGGTTGGCCTCCATCCGCTCGACCTGGCTGTCGGCGACAAAGACCACCCCGTCGACCCCCTTCAGGATCAACTTTCGGCTGGCGTCGTAGAAGACCTGCCCCGGGACCGTATAGAGATGGAAGCGCGTCTTGAAGCCGCGAATCTGGCCGAGAGCGAGCGGCAGGAAGTCGAAGAAGAGCGTGCGCTCCGTCTCGGTGGCGAGGGAGATCATCTTGCCCTTCACGTCGGGGTTCGTCTTGCTGTAGATGTACTGGAGGTTCGTGGTCTTCCCGCACAAGCCGGGACCGTAGTACACGATCTTGCAGTTGATCTCACGCGACGAGTAATTGATGAACGACATGTCCGGTCAGACTGAAAACAGGTTGTCGATGTCCTCGTCCGTGATTTCCGCGAAGGGCGTTCCCGAGCCCCCAGCGTCGCCCTGATCCGCCTTCTTCTGGATCTCCTCGAAGACCCGGGCGAGCTCGCCGCCCGCCTTCTTGACGCGGAGTCGAACCAGTCCCAGCGAGCTGCGGTCGTCGAAGATTACGACCAGGATGATCCTCTTCGCAACCAGGGTGATGTGGAGGTTGTCCTTCTGCCCCTGGTGGAAGTGGACGGGGAACTCTTCCTCGCCGACGATCTTCGCGAGGCCGCACGTGGCGGCGATGCAGCCGGCGGTCAGCGAGGCGAGGCTCGTGGTGTCGATGCCCTGCATCTCGCCGGCTTCCCCGATGAGCTGGCCGTTGCGGTCCACGACGAAGCAGCCCTTCGCATTGGCGTCGCGGACCAGCTTCTGAATGACGGTGCGGACCTTGCGGAAGTCCTCATCGTACATCACCAGCTGCGTGTCGTGCATCGGCAAGTCGCCTCGATAACCGTTCGGTGCGAAAGCGAATTCCAGCCCCACCTTACCCCGGACGGCGAATCCGAGGCAATACTGCGAGGTCGCGCTGGGATCGGCAGCCTACCGACGTGGCTTTAGGGCGGGGAGCGGCGGGACGGGCCGCCGGATGCCCGCGCGTCCGGCCGGCGCCGCTCAACCGACCTTCTGCCGGTTGTCGAGGGAGAGGCCGATCGTCACGTGATCGGCGTACTCGAGGTCGCCGCCCAGGGGCATTCCGTAGGCGATTCGGCTGAGCCCGACGCCGCTGGGCTGCAGGCGGTCGCAGATGTAATGGGCGGTCGCATCGCCCTCGGCGTTGGGATTCGTAGCGAGGATGACCTCGCGGACCCCTCCCCCCCGTACGCGCTCTTCCAGCTCCGCGATGCGAAGGTCGCCGGGTCCGACGCCGTCGATGGGCGACAGGGCCCCGCCCAGCACGTGATAGCGACCGTGGAAGCGGCGGCTGCGCTCGATCGCGGCCAGGTCCGCCGGCTCTTCCACGACGCACACGGCCTGCGAATCGCGCTTCGGGTCGCGGCACAGCGCACACGGGGACGCGTCGGTGAGGTCGAAGCACTCCTCGCACAGCACCGTGTCCTGCTTGAGGCGGCCGATCGCGTCGGACAGCTCGCGCACCGTCGCGTCCGGCGCGCCGAGCAGATGAAAGGCGAGTCGCGTCGCCGACTTCTCCCCGATGCCCGGGAGCCGCTTCAGGCCGGCCACGAGTCTCTCGATCGGAGGTGAGGTTCGCACGGACCCGCCTATCCGCCGCCGGTCACGAAGGGGAGCGAGACGCTGAGCCCTCCGGAGGCCTGCTGGATCTCTTCCTGGATCATCTTCTGGGCCTTGGTCAGCGCCGCGTTCACGGCGGCGGCGGTGAGGTCCTGGATCATCTGCCGATCCCCACCCGTAAGGAGCGAGGGCTCGATGCGCACCTCGAGGATCCGCAGCTCGCCGCTGGCCACGGCCGTCACCATGCCCCCGCCGGCCGAGCTCTCGACGCGCCGCTGCGCGAGGTCGCGCTGCAGATCGGCGAGGCGCGACTGCATCTCCCGGGCCTGGGCCACGAGGCTCTCCAGATCGGTCTCGCTCACGCGTCACCTCCCAGCGGCCGGATCTCCACGATCTCGGCGTCAAAGGTCTCGATCGCGGTATTCACCGCCGGGTGCTCGAGCGCCTGCCGCCGCAGGCGCCGGACCGACTCGGGATCGGACGCCCGCGTTTCGGAATCGGGCGGCGGCGAATCCCCGTCGGCCTCGATCTCGACGCGCAGCGCGCGGCCGAACAGCCGCGCGCAGGCCGATTCGAGCGCTCCGCGCCGGTCCTCGAGCCGCTGGGCCGAGAATCGCTGCGGGACGGCGATGCGCAGGTGATCGTCGCCGCGCTCGACGATGCGTCCGCCCTCCAGCGCGGCGAACAGCCCGGGATTCCCCTTGCCGACGAATGCCCGCAGCCGGTCGAAGGTGGCGGGAAGGATCGAAGCGCTGTCGTCTCCGGTGGCTTCGAGTGCGGGCGGCGTCGGGTCTCGCTCGCTCACCGCGCCGGCGCCCCGGCGCGACGGACGCTCGCGGCCCCGGTGCCCTTCCGTCGGGGCGCCGTCGGAGGAATCGGGCCCCGAGCCCCCCGGCGCGTTGCTCAGGCGCCGCTCGAGGGCGTCGAGGCGCGACAGCAGCCGTGCGACGTCGTCACCGGCGGGCATCGTGGCGAGGCGGACCGCCGCCATCTCGAGCACCGCGAACGGCTGGGGCGCCCAGGCGAGGTCCTCCTGCTCCTTGAGGAGCACGCGAAACATGCGGCGCAGCCGGGCGGCGTCGGTACGGCCGGCCAGGGCCTGCAGCTCGGCGATCTCCTCTTCGCTGCCCTCGACGAGTCCCGGCGATTCGGGCGCCACGCGCAGCACCACCAGGTCGCGCGTGAGCCGGAGCAGGTTCTCGCCCAGCCGCTTGGCGTCGGCTCCGGCTTCGGCGGCCTGCCCGCAGGCGTCGAGAGCCCGGGCGGGGTCGCCCTCCACACAGGCCGCGAGGACTCCGAGGATCAGGCGCCGGTCGATCAGGTCGAGGACCGCCGCCACCCGGGCGTCGTCGATCCGCGTGCCGCCGAAGGCGATCACCTGGTCGAGGAGCGTCTGCGCGTCGCGCATGGAGCCGTCCGCCTCGCGGGCGATCGCGATCAGGCTCGCATCCGAGACTTCGAGCCCCTCCGCGCCCGCGATCAGGCGCAGGCGGTCGACGATCTCGGTGACCGCGATGCGCCGCAGGTCGTAACGCTGACAGCGCGAGACCACCGTGAAGGGAATCTTCTCGGGATTGGTCGTGGCGAATACGAACAGGCTCTGCGGGGGCGGCTCTTCGAGCGTCTTGAGCAGGGCGTTGAAGGCCGCGGTGGAGAGCATGTGGACCTCGTCGACGACGAAGATCCGGTGCTTGCCGGGCGTGGGCGCGTAGCGCACCGCCTCGATCAGCTCCCGGACGTCGTCGACGCTGGTGCGGCTGGCCGCGTCGATTTCCTGGACATCGGTGGACCTTCCGGCGGCGATCTCGCAACACGCACTGCACTCGCCGCAGGGAGTGTCCGTCGGGCCCTTCTCGCAGTTGAGGCAGCGGGCGAGGATGCGCGCCAGGGTCGTCTTGCCGACGCCCCGGGGACCCGTGAGGAGGATGGCGTGGGGAACGCGCTCCGCGCGGATCGCGTTGCGCAGCGCGACGGTGACGTGGGCCTGTCCGGCCACGTCGTCGAATCCCTGAGGACGCCACTTGCGGGCGAGAACCTGATAGCTCACGGGACTCCGTTCCTCACCGGGTCTGCGGAGAGCCGGGATCGCAGGGCACCCCCGCTCGCAACCGAATCCCCGCTACCGCTGCTTCCTTCCGGACCTGACGGAATTCACGAGGTTCGTGATCGAGCGGGACCCTGCGATCGCGGCTCTCCGCAAGGACACGTTGGCGGAGAGGGTGGGATTCGAACCCACGGTACCCTTACGGATACACCTGATTTCGAGTCAGGCACGTTCAACCGGACTCCGCCACCTCTCCTACCGTCGAGAAGCTACCTCAGGATTCCGATGCGTGGTCCCCTGCGAGGGGCTACCCTGCGCGGCGGCCGGGCTGGCCGGCCGGAGGCGAGCGCCGTCGGAAGGCCCTGCGTGCGCAGGGAGGGGACTTGGCCAGGGACGACCTCATCCAGGGGACGGGCACCGTCGAGAAGATCCTCGGCGGGGGGCGCTACCGCATCGTCCTCGAGAGCGGGCAGGTCGTGACGGCCCAGCTCTCCGGTCGCATGCGCCGCTTTCGCATCCGCGTGATTCCCGGCGACCGGGTTCAGGTCGGCGTCTCGCCCTACGACCCCACCCACGGCTTCATCACCTTCCGTCTGCGCGAAGGGCAGACCAGCGCGCGGTGAGCCCGCGGGTCGCGAGCCCCCTCCAGCCGGCCCGGGATTGCCGTGCGCCAGTACGCTCTCCGGTCGCTGCTGCACGCGATCCAGGCCTTCGACCGCGTACGCTTGCGCGCTCTCGCCGCCCGCCACCCCGGCCTCGAGATCGACCCCGCCGCCAGTACGAATCTGGCGGCCGCGCGCTACCAGCTCGCGCCCGGGGCGCGGCTGCGCCTCGGCGCGGGGGTGGTGAGCGAGCGCCTGCCCGGCGCGCTCCAGTTCTCTCTCGGGCCCGGCGCCCAGGTCGAGATCGAGGAGCGGACCTGGCTGCGAACCGAGCTCGCACCGATTCGCATCTTCGTGTTCGAGGGAGCCCGGCTTCACATCGGTCCGGACTCCTTCCTCAACGGCTGCCACCTGAGCGCCAAGCGCGAGCTGCGCCTCGGCCGCCGCGCATGGGTGGGCCCCGGCAGTCGGATCTTCGACGCCGACCAGCACGACCTCGACGCCGAGCGGCCCGAACGGGTGGAGCCCGTGACCATCGGCGATCACGTGTGGATCGCGGCAGACGTGACCGTGCTGCGCGGGGTCACGATCGGAGAGCACTCCGTGATCGGCGCCCGGTCGCTGGTTCTCGAGGACATCCCGCCCCATTCGCTCGCGTTCGGCCAGCCGGCGCGGGTGCGCGGCGCTGTCGGCGACCGTTCGCGGACGCGGTAGCTTCCGACGATGGCGCTGCGGATCGCGTTGTTCGGTCAGGCGGCCTTCGGCAAGGACGTTCTGGTGCGCCTGATCGAAGCGGGCCACGGCATCGCGGGCGTCTACACGCCTCCCGAGGGTGGGCGCCCGGACCCGCTGGCGACCGAGGCGCAGGCCCTCGGCGTCCCGCTGCTCCGGCATCCCCGATTCCGGCGCCGGCGGCGCGACGGTCCCGGCGGCAGGGCGAAGCCGAGCGGAGATCGGACGGATCGCCAAGCGGGGTCGAAGGGCTGGGAGGCGATCCCCGAGATTCTCGAGGAGTACCGGGATCGGGGGGCCGACCTCAACGTCCTGGCCTACGTCACGGCGATTCTCCCCCCGGAGATCGTGGACGCCCCGCCCCACGGATCCCTCTGCTTCCATCCCTCCCTGCTGCCGCGCTTCCGGGGCGGTGCGGCGTTGGCCTGGCAGATCATCCTCGGCGAGCGCGAGTCCGGCGTGACCATCTTCCGTCCGGACGCGGGCATCGACACGGGGCCGATCGTGATCCAGCGCGGCGGCGTTCCCATCGAGAGCACCGACACCGCAGCCAGCCTCTACTTCGAACGCCTGTACCCGCTTGGGGTGGAGGCGATGCTCGCCGCGGTCGCCGCCGTCGCCGCGGGGACCGCCCGCTACGAGCCCCAGGACGAGTCGCGAGCGACCTTTCAGGGCCTCGTGGGCGAACGGGAGGCTCGCCTCGACTGGTCGCGGGGGGTCGTCGAGCTGGACCGTTTGATTCGGGGCTGCGACCCGCAGCCGGGCGCCCACGCGCAGCGCGCGGGCGAGACGATCCGCCTGTTCGACGGGCGCCGCGCCGCCGGCGAGGACGCCAGCGCGCCGGGGACGATCGTGGGGCTCGAGGACGGCAGGCTGCTGATCGCGGCGGGCGGCGGCCGTCTCGCCGTCGGCCGCGTGCGGATCGGCAACGGCAAGAAGGTTCCGGCCGCCGAAGCGAGCCTGACCGTCGGTGAGCGCCTCGACTGACGGGACAGGCGGCGCATCGACGGCGCCCGGGCTCGCGGCCCGGCTGGGTCTTCAGGCCGCTGGGATGGGCTTTCTGGGCGTGCTGGCGATCTCTCGCTACGACGCCCTCGTGCCCGCGGCCTGGGTCAGCGCGGCACTCCGCCCCGGTGTGCGCTCGGCACTGGTCGTCGCCAGCGGGCGCCCGGCTCTCTTCGAGGCCTTCCGCGCGGCGCCCGAGGCCGCCCTCGCGGTCGACCCGCTCGACGCCTACACGCGGCGGGTGGTCGAGGCGGCGGGCGGGTCGCAGGGCTTCGACGTCGCCGCCTGCCGCGCGACCCGGGTCTCGGAGTCCGCGTGCCGGTTGCGCTGCGACGCCCGGCGCGCCTGCGTCATCGGACCCGATCACGCCTACAGCCCCGAGGCCGAGGCCCACCACATGCGGGCCTCCCTCGAGACTTGACAATTCGCCGGGATATCTCAAATTCCCCTGCCTCCCTGCCGAAGGGAACGTCTCCGACGCGCGACCCCGCGGGGCCGCGATCGAGGCCAGGGTGCTCGACCGCGACGGGCGGGCGCCGGGATCCCCCGAAACAGGCTCGAATGCGGTGAGGACGAGGGCGCGCGGGCGCCCGAGGCGGATGCAATGGTCGACCAGTCGAAGATCCGGAACATCGGCATCAGTGCCCACATCGACTCGGGCAAGACGACCCTCACCGAGCGCATCCTCTTCTACGCGGGGCGGATCCACGCCATCCACGAGGTCAAGGGCAAGGACGCGGTCGGCGCCACCATGGACTCCATGGATCTCGAGCGCGAGCGCGGGATCACCATCCAGAGCGCCGCGACGCACTCGGTCTGGGAAGGTCACCACATCAACATCATCGACACGCCCGGCCACGTGGATTTCACGATCGAGGTCGAGCGAGCCCTGCGCGTGCTCGACGGCGCGGTACTGATCCTGTGCGGCGTGGCCGGCGTGCAGTCGCAGTCGATGACCGTGGATCGGCAGATGCGCCGCTACCGGGTCCCGCGACTCGCCTTCATCAACAAGCTCGATCGCTCCGGTGCGAACCCGCAGCGGGTGGCGTGGCAGCTGCGCGACAAGCTCGGGCACAACCCGGTACTGATGCAGCTGCCGATCGGCCTGGAGTCGAACTTCGAGGGCGTGATCGACCTGGTCGAGATGAAGGCGCTGCACTTCGAGGGTGCGAACGGAGAGCACGTCGTCGCCATGGAGATCCCCGCGGCGCTGCGCCCGGATGCCGAGACCGCCCGCGAGGTGATGCTCGACGCGGTGTCGATGTTCTCCGACGAGCTCACCGAGGCGATCCTCGACGAGAAGGTGACGGAGGACCTGATTCACGAGGCGGTTCGGGCCGGGACGCTGTCGATGGACCTGACTCCCGTCTTCCTGGGGTCGGCCTACAAGAACAAGGGCGTCCAGAAGCTGCTGGACGCGGTGACCCGGTATCTGCCGGCTCCCACCGACGTCGAGAACAGCGGCATCGATCTCTCGAACGACGAAGCTCCCATCGTCGTCGAGAGCGATCCCAACAAGCCGCTGGTGGCCCTGGCGTTCAAGCTCGAGGACGGGCGCTACGGCCAGCTGACCTACCTGCGCGTCTACCGCGGCACGATCGGGAAGGGCGACCGCATCGTCAACAGCCGTACCGAGAAGCGGCACAAGGTCGGACGGCTGGTGCGCATGCACGCCGACGACATGCAGGACATCGACCGCGCGGGCGTCGGCGACATCGTCGCGCTGTTCGGGATCGAGTGCGCGTCGGGCGACACCTTCACCGACGAGTCGGTGCGGGTCGCGATGAGCTCGATGCACGTGCCGGACCCCGTGATCGCGCTTTCCGTCACGCCCATCGACAAGAAGACCTTCGACAACATGGCGAAGGCGCTGGGGCGTTTCGTGCGCGAAGACCCGACCTTCCAGGCCCGCGTGGATCCCGAGAGCGGTGAGACCGTGATCTCGGGCATGGGCGAGCTCCACCTCGACGTCTACGTCGAGCGGATGAAGCGCGAGTACGGCTGCGAGGTCGAGACCGGCGCGCCGCAGGTCGCATATCGCGAGACGATCTCGCAGCGCGCCGAGTTCAACTACACCCACAAGAAGCAGACCGGCGGGGCCGGTCAGTTCGGCAACGTGGCGGGCTACGTCGAGCCGATGGCGGAGGGCGGGGAGGACTTCGAGTTCGTGAGCGAGGTCCGCGGCGGCGCCATTCCCACGGAGTTCATTCCCTCGGTGGAGAAGGGATTCCGCGCCTGTTTGAAGCAGGGTCGGCTCATCGGATTCCCCGTCATCGGCCTGCGCGTCGTCGTGAACGACGGCAAGTCGCACTCGGTCGACTCCTCCGACAACGCCTTCCAGGCCGCCGGGCGGGGCGCCTTCCGCGAGGTGTATCCGCGCGCGAAGCCGATCATCCTCGAGCCGGTGATGAAGCTCGAGGTCGAGTCCCCGCAGGAGTTCCAGGGCTCGGTCCTCAAGACCATCATGCAGCGGCGCGGTACCGTCATCGGCACCACCGAGGAGAGCGGGGGCTTCTGCCGCCTGGAGGCGGAGGTGCCGTTGGCGGATATGTTCGGCTACGCCACCGATCTTCGCTCCACGACCCAGGGGAAGGCCGAGTTCACGATGGAGTTCGCCCGTTACCTGCCGGCACCCGCGGAGGTACGGAAGGCGCTCAAGGAGAAGTACCGCTCGCAGATCCCGGAGGCGGACGATTAATCACTCGCGCGGGAGGACCGCTTGTACCGGAAATTCCTGAACGCGCGCAGTTCGCTGCGCCTGCTCGAAAAGGGCCTCCACGGCGGGCTCGGAACCGGCAACCTGGGCCTCGTGCTCGCCGGCCACGGCGTGGGCAAGGGGTCCGTCCTGGTCGGGGTCGCGCTCGACGAGCTGATGCGCGGCGGCTGCGTTTTGCACGTCAGCCTGGACCACCCGGTCGCGCACGTGCGCGCCCATTACGACACGGTCTTCGAAGACCTGGCTTCCAGCACCCACCTGGAAGACGAGGCCGCGGTGCACGCCGACGTGGACCGGCACCGGCGGATCCGGGTCTACCCTCCCGGCGCGCTCACGCCCTCGAAGCTGCGCGAGGCCATCCAGCTCGACAGCGAGGTGGGCTTGCAGCCGTCGCTCGTGATCCTGGAGGGGCTCGACCTGGCGTCGATCCGCCGAGACGACCTCGTCGAGTGGAAGGCCCTGGCCGGCGAGCTCGACGCCGAGTTCTGGCTCTCGGCCACGACCGCCGAGGAGCGGGTGGAAGAGGTGCCGGAGCGGCTCCAGCGCCTCGGCGACCTGGTGAGCGTGATCCTGGCGCTGGAGCCGGCGGAGGACGCCGTGGCGTTGCGGGCCCTGAAGGACCACGACAACCCCGACGTGACCGAGCTCCACGTCGCCCTCGACCCGCGCACCCTCCTCCTGATCCGCAGCTGAGGTTTCCCGCCTCGGGAGGGCTCGATGCCCGCCCACCGGCGGCGCCATGGATTCGAGGGCCGGGGTCGAGGGAAATCGCGCAGCGAAATCAAGCGCAGGCCGCCCGTAGTCTTCGCACTCCAGTACGGCGTCTGCGCGGCCGAGCCATTCGCGGAGCGATTTCCCGCGGCCCCGGCCCGTCCCTGGCTCGATCTACTTCGTCTGGAACTCGGCCAGCTTGTCGCGGTACTGGCTGCGAAGCGAGTTGGCCTCGGCGCGGGTGAAGCCGAGCTCTTCGGCGATGGTCACGATCTCCGCGCTCTCGACGCTCGAGATCGTCCCGTCGGCGGCGGCCACGGCATACAGAGACTGGAGGAGAGCGCCGCGCTGATCGCGCGTGGAGATCCGGCGGAACTCGCGTGTCACCACGTAGTTCTCCGTGCCGCCGAGGAGCCGCGCCTGGGACTTCGCGATCTCCACGACGAGGGTCGCCTCGGCCTCCGAGAGCGAGTTGAGGCCGCGCACGGCGCGCTCCATCGCCTGCGTCTCGGCGTCGTCGATCTCGAGGTCGGCGTGCGCCATGCGCGCGAGGACGTACGCGAACGCAGCCAGGTACTTGGCCGTCTCCGGGTCGAGGTGTTCGAGCTTCGCCGCGATGCGGCGGACGGTGGCGGTGTCTCCCGTCGCCGTCTCCTCCCGGGCTTCCCCCAGGCCGATGAACCGAAGTAGCGACATCGCTCTCCTCCACGCGTGTCCGCCCTATTCTAGGCGCGTCCGGCGTCCCCCTGCTTCCGTGGGGGTATGGTAACTTGGCCCGCGTGAGCGACTCCGGGTTCGAAGCGGACCGCGACGAGGCGTCGCTGGTCGCGCGGCTTCGCGCCGGAGAGGACGCCGCCTTCGAGGAGTTGGTCCGCCGCTACGGCGGCAGGCTGCTGGCGGTGGCGCGGCGCTTCCTGCCCGCCGAAGAGGACGCGCGGGACGCCGTGCAGGACGCGTTCCTGTCCGCGTTCCGGGCCATCGGGCGCTTCGAGGGCCAGTCGCGACTGTCCACCTGGCTGCACCGGATCGTCGTGAACGCCGCCCTCATGAAGCTGCGAACGCGCAGCCGCAAGCCGGAAGCGCTGATCGAGGACCTGCTGCCCGGGTTTCTCGAGGACGGCCACATGGCGCACCCGGCCGTCGCGTGGCGGAAGCCCGCCGACGATGCCGTGGAATGGGCTCAGCTCCGGACCCTCGTGCTCGACAACATCCACCGGCTTCCGGAGGCCTACCGAAACGTATTGATCCTGCGCGACATCGAAGAGCTCGACACCGAGGAGGTCGCCGAGATCCTGGGAGCCAGTCCCAACGCCGTGAAGACGCGCCTGCACCGGGCGCGGCTGGCGCTGCGCGGCCTGCTCGAGCCCCACCTCCGGCGGGAGACGGCATGAACTGTCGCGAATTCGTCGATTTCCTGATGGACTATCTGGACGACACGCTTCCGGGGCGGCAGCGCGCGGCCTTGGCCGAGCACATGGACGAATGTCCGGACTGCGAGGTCTACCTCGAGACCTACCGGGAGACGGTCCGGCTGGGCCGGCGGATCTGCCGCGACCCGGAGGGACCCGTGCCGGAGGACGTGCCCGAGGGCCTGGTGGAGGCGATTCTCGCCGCGCGCCGCGCCAGTTAGGGCCGGGCCTCGCGCTCACTGATCGCTCGCGCTCGGGCTCCGGCGCTTCGCTCGCCTTCGGCTCGCTGCGCGTCGGCCTCCAAGGCCGAAGGCCGCGGAAGTAGAAGGTCTCGGCCTCCTAGCGTCAGCGGCGAAACCCCATCCACGCTTCGAGGATGCGCAGCACGCGCGGGGTGGCCCGTGTACGCGTGTAGGCGCCGGCGACGCGCTTGATGCCCTCGGCCTGGGTCGGGTAGGGGTGGATCGTGTTCAGGATCGTCCCCAGCCCGAGCTTGCCGACGATCGCCAGCGTGACCTCGCTGATCATCTCGCCGGCGTGGGCGGCGACGATGGTGGCGCCGAGAATGCGGTCCGTCCCCTGCTTCACGTGCACCTTGACGAACCCGTCCTCCTCGCCGTCGGCGACGGCGCGGTCGACCTCGGCGAGGCGGACCTCGAAGGTGTCGATCGCGATGCCCCGCGCGGCCGCCTCGTGGGCGTACAGGCCCACGTGAGCGACCTCCGGGTCCGTGTAGGTGCACCACGGCATCACCAGCGAGCTGAGCTTCTTGGACGGGAAGAAGAGCGCGTTCTGCACCGCGATCTTGGCGGCGGCGTCGGCGGCGTGGGTGAACTTCCAGTCCATGCAGACGTCGCCGGCCGCGTAGACTCGCCGGTTGCGGGTGCGGAGCCTGTCGTCGACGACGACCCCGCCGCGCGCGTCGAACTCGACGCCCGCCGCTTCGAGGCCGAGCCCCTCGACGTTCGGCGCACGGCCCACCGCGACGAGGATCTCGTCGACGGCGATCTCCCGCGAGCCGCCGTCGGCGCAGACGACGCGGAGGATCTTGTCGCCGTCTCGCACCTCGACCCTCTCGAGCCGGCAGCCGAGCTCCAGCTGGATCCCCTCGGCCCGGAGCCGGTTCTGGACGAT
>JAOTUO010000096.1 GCA_029863845.1 Myxococcales bacterium | reverse complement strand
GAGCCACTCCGTGACCACCGCGCCGGCGGTCGCCGCGCCCACGATCAGCAGCGCACCGATCCCGAAGGTCCAGCACGCGACCCCCAGCACCACCAGCGCCGCGGCCACCACCTCGAGCATGATGCGCGGCGTGGTCGCCGTCTCCCGCGAGAAGGGGGCCGAGGAAAGCACCAGATCGGGCGTTCGCGCGGTCACGCCCGCGGCCCTCCCCGCCGCGTCCCGCCTCGCTCCCGGGCCGGACCGCCGTTCACCCCGCCTCCTTGCGACGGCGGAGCAGGGCCTTGCCGAGACGCATCCACTGGACCAGCGGAATCCGCGACGGGCACGCGTAGGAGCAGGCGGCGCACTCGAAGCAGCCCAGCAGGTGGTGGGCCTCCAGATCGTCCAAGCGTTCGGCCCGCACCAGCTGGGCCAGACGTGTGGGATTGAGGAAGATCGGGCAGGCCTCCACGCAGCGTCCGCAGCGGATGCAGGGAAACTCCCGGAAGGGGACGGAGGTGGCGCGATCCAGGCAGAGGATGCCCGAGGATCCCTTGATGATGGGCACGTCGAGACTCTTCTGAGCCATGCCCATCATCGGACCGCCGAGCACCACCTGGCGGATCTCCCGGGTCAGCCCCCCGCAATGCTCGATCGCGGCCGAGAGTGGCGTGCCGAGGGGAACGAGCAGATTGCGGGGTCGTGCCACCGCCGGGCCCGTCACCGTGACGACCCGTTCGATCAACGGGACGCCCCGGTCGAAGAGATCGGCGAGGGCCGCCGTGGTGCCCACGTTGTTGACCAGGATTTCGAGGTCCAGCGGGAGGCCGCCCTCGGGAATCTCCCGGTGGAAGATGGCGTCGACGAGCATCTTCTCCGCCCCCTGCGGATACTTGACGCGCAGGGGGACGACTTCGATGTCCGCCGAGGCCGCGCGCAGGGCGGCGATGGCGTCCGGCTTGTTCTCCTCCACGCCGATGATGGCCCGCTCGGCGCCGACCCGGTCGCGGATGATCGCGGTCCCGCGTACCACCGCATCGGGCCGTTCGACCATGATCCGGTGGTCGCAGGTGAGGTAGGGCTCGCACTCGCAGCCGTTGATCACGACGAGCTGCACGCGCCTGCCCTCCGGCACCTGCAACTTCACGTGGCTGGGGAAGGCCGCGCCACCGAGCCCCACCAGACCCGCGAGCTGCACCCGCTCGACCATCTCGGCGGCCGGAAGGCTCGACGGATCCAGCGGCGCGAACGCGGGCAGGCGCTGGCTGTCGTAGGGATCCGTCTCGATCACGATGGCGGGCAGCGTCTTGCCGTTGGGGTGGAGCCGAGGCTCGACCGCCGCGACCCGGCCCGTCACGGGAGCGTGAAGGGCCGTCGAGATGAAGCCGACCGGCTCGCCGATGAGCTGGCCGCGACGTACGCGCTGCCCGACCCGGACGACGGGCTTCGACGGAGCGCCGGTGTGCTGGGACAGGGGCAGCACATACTCTCCGACGAACGGCATGCGCTCGATGGGAAGCGCGTCGGTGGCCCCCTTGCGCTCGGGCGGGTGAACGCCGTGGCGGAAGGTCGACGGAGCGGCGCTGACGGCCGCTGCGGCGCTCACGCTCCGTTGCCCCCCGCTTCCGGCTTCGACGGCGCGTAGCCCGCGAGGGCCATGAAGCGCTCCGCCAGGCGGGCCACGGCCTCCCGGTCGACGCTGCCGCCGGACTCTGCGAGGCGGGCGTCGTAGTCGGCCTTCAGCGCCTCGATCCGCGCCACGTGTTCGGCGTCGAGCTCCCGCTCCAGGGTGGCGCGAATCCTCTCCGCGAGTCCTCCCCCCGCTCCGGTCAGCTCGCGCAGGGTGTTCCAGACGGCGAGCCGCTCGCCGGCCGCCCGCGCCATGCGATCTCCGACCGCCAACCGCTTTCCCTCCACCTCTACGACAGGCACCCGGTCCCGGCGCGCGTTCTCCGCGAGCGACAGCCACTCGACGAGGGGCACGCCCCCAGCGTCCTCGTGGGGCTCGAAGTGCGCCGCGAAGCGACTCTCGCCCGCAGCCCACTCCGCGAAGGTGACGCCGCCCCAATCCTCATCGCCGCACGGGTTGCCTTCGAGACTCGCCCGCAGCCCGAAGCTCCCCTCCGCCGTCGGGTCGTAGCGGAACAGGACGTGGGTGCGGCCTTCGACCGCCTGCCGCGCGCGCTCGAGCGTGGCGTCGGGGGAGAAGCCGTGTCGTCGCGGGCTCGGCGCGTACAGGTGGAGCAGGGCGGGTCCGGGCCGCGCCAGTGCGTCGGCGACGCCGCTCGCCAGGTGCTCGGGATGCGCCAACGAGGCGCTCGACACGAAGGCCCGGCGCTGGGCCATCGCCACGAGCGCGGGCTCGGGCGCGGCCTCGAGCCGACCGCCGCCGTCGAGCAACACCACCTTGACCGGCAGATCCGACGCCAGCAGCTGCGCGAGCGCACCGAGACCCTGCTCCAGCAGCGCAACCTCGTCGCCCAGGAGCAGCAGCGGCGGACAGCTGGCCCGCTCCGCGTCGTCGAGGTCCGCCCAGGTGAGGGCCTCGATGGCCGCCAGGCGCGCGGGACGATCCGGCGGCGGCTTCGCTTCGAGGGCGGCGCGGCGCAGGCTGCGCAGCAGGGCCAGATGCCGGACCCGGAGACCGCTCGCGATGCCGCGCGCGAGCTCCACGCCCTCGCCCGCGGGTGCCAGCGTGACGGGCGCGAAGTACGGATGGTGGGGAAAGCGCGCCGCCCACTCGGCGACCCGGCCGTGGGCGACCACTACGCCGAAGCGGGCGCGGCCCCACCCCTCCTCCCCCACCGCAAGCCGGTGGCGGATGCCGTCGAGATCGCTGACCAGGCGCGCCAGCCGCAGCGCTCGGCGCCGGTCGAGGCCGGCCGGAGCGCCCAGGGCGTCGAGCCGCTCCGCCAGCTCGGTGAGCCCGCCGCGCCCGGGGCCACCGTGGTCCAGGGCCTGGGCCAGGAGATCCGGAGCGGCGTTCGCGAGGCCTTCGCCGAGCTCCTCCCGCAGCGCCGCCGCGAGCGCCGCGCGTCGCGCGTCGAGGTCCTCGAGCAACGCCGCGATGCGCTGCTGGGCGTGCTGCTCCACCAGGGCCGTCACGAGCCGTGCGGCCAGGCGCTCCCCCGAACCGGGCTCGCCCCCCGCGCTCCCCACCTGGACCTGGGCGCAGTGTCGCGACAGCAGGGCACCGGCCAGGGCCCCCAGCTCGGGGTCTGCCGCGGCCGCGGCCAGCGTCGCTCCGGCCGTATCCGGCAGCTCCTCCCAGGTTCGCCAGCTCGCTTCGGACGCGGCGACGCGCTCCGCGGTGCGAGGCGCCGCCGCGAGTGCGTCGTCCGGGCAGACAGCCACGCAGAGTCCGCACCCCAGACAGGCGCGTGCATCCACCACCAGGGCGAGCAGCTCTCCCGCTCCCTTCCGGTGCCGTTCCGGCTCGTGGAAGAAGCGGTCGGTCACCGCGAGCGGAACGCGGGTCGCCACGCCCAGCGTGGCCTCGAAGGCGGCGTCGTGCTCCGCGCGATCCTCGTCGGAGAGATCCATGCGCGCGGCCAGCCAGATCCACGCCTCGCGCCAGCGCGCCTCGTCCAGCGCCCCGGCGCCTGCCTTCGCGAGCTCCGCAGCCACGCGCCCGGACAGGTGCTTGTGGGCGCGACGCACGGCGTCGGCCGCTCGCCCCTCGATGCCGGCGAGCCGGCTCGCGGCGTCGAGGACAGCCTCACAGCCGAGCACGGTGGCCCCGAGGGCGGCATCCGGGCAGGCAGACCAGCAGCGCCCGCAGCCGGTGCAAGCCTCCGGATCGAAGACGGGCAGCAGGGACGCCGCGGCCTCCGGCTCCAGCGCCGAGGCGCCGGCGGGCACCGCGCCGCTCGCCATGAGGGGATCGGGCACCCCGTCCCCCGAGCTCCCTTGGTGGGGCTGGAGCACCTCCCCCCAGAAGCGGGGCAGGCTATCGTGGGCGCTGCGCACGCGGTCGATGCGCCGGAGCACGCGGGGCGGCTCCCGCTCCGAGACGTCGGTCGCCGGAAGCTCGCGCCACGCCAGCGCGCGGACGCCTCCTTGCTCGATCCGGCCCGCCAGCTCGCCGCGAAGACACGCCTGCACGGCCGCCAGTCCGGCCTCGAAGGTCGCGTCCACGACGAAGACGTCGAGCTCGTGCTCGCGGACCTCGCCGCGCCACGCGGGCGGGAGCGCGGCCCACAGGCGTTCCGGCGCCAGGTCGCTGGCGATCACCACGGTGCCCCGCGTGCTGACGGCCGCCAGAGGATTTCCCAAGTCCCGGGGCTCGCTCGCCACCACGAGCATTACGGAGACGGGTGCCCGGGTCCCGGCGTCGGAGAATTCGACCGGCCCGGCGCAGACGCGCGCCTGGTACGCACCGGGAACCGGCCGGGTCCCTCCGCCGCGCACGACGGGCCCGGCCTCTTCAGAGACGATCGCGGCGAGGCGCTCGAGCGCGTCCGGGGGAAGCTCCGCCTCCCAGCCCGCGAGGCCGACCGAGCGACTGCCCTCGGGATCGAGCGAGACGGGCTCGACCGCGTGCAGGCTCGACCGTCGAAGCTCGGGGTAGGCATTCGCAAGCGACTGGAGCAGGGCGTCCCGACGCGGGAAACCGGTGGTCGCCGGGATCGCCGCGCGCTCCAGGTCGACCGCGCGCGGGCGGTCGGGCCGCTGCAGCAACGCGCACACCTCGACGAGCCGGATCGGATCCACGAGCGGCCCGGCGCAGGTGGCCGAGAGCCAGCCGTCGGCGCCGGGGAGCGCCGCCGTCAACTCGTCCAGAAGCGGCGGCGAGATCGCGGGGGTGCGGCCCAGCGCCTCGAGCACGGCCACCGCCCGCCGCCCCCCCAGGGCTTCGGCGAGCTCGCGGACCGGGAGGGGTCGCAGCCAGGTCACGCCGACCACGCCCACCTTCCATCCGCGCGCTCGCCGCAGGCCGTCCGCCGCGGCCCGGGCCGCCTGCGCCAGGGCGCCCTGGGCGACCAGCACGATCTCGGCGTCGTCGAGCCGGTGGCGATGGAGGAAGGAGAGGGGCCGCCCGGTGAGGCGAGCGAGCTCCTCCATGCCCTGCCGCGCGAGGTCGGCCACGGGATCGCGGAAGTAGAGGCGGGTCCCGAGCCCCGCCCGAGCCGCATCGCGCGGGCCCCGGAGCTCGCCCGTCGCCACCGGCCGCTCCGGATCGAACCACGCCAGGAGACGGGGGCGCTCGCTCCCGAACAGGATCCGTTGGGCGTCCGTCGGGCTTGCGATCGGATCGTCGGGGGCGCCCAGGTAGGCGCGAACGATCTCCTCGTCGGGCGTGCGAAGGCTCTCGATCGCGGCGCCGTCCGTTGCGATCAGTCCGGGCAGCAACGCGCGCTCCGCCAGCCAGCGCGCCACCAGCGTGAGATCCAGGGCTTCCTGGCCTGAGGAGGCGAGCACCTGGAAGCCCCCGGCGCCGGCCACCGCGTGGTAGGCCGCGTGCCCCGCGTCGCCGTTGGCCACGTGAACGACCAGCGGGGTCAGGCGATCGGCGGCGTCGCGCAGGGGCTGATGGGCGCCGAAGACCTCCTCGCCGGCGACGAAGGCGGTGGCCCGCAGTCCCGCGAGGGCCATCCCGGTCGCCACGACGACGCCGCCCCCGGGCCCGCTGCTCACCTCCTCGCGAACCGGCCGGCCGAAGGCGTTGCGGGGGGGCAGCGGATCGGCGGCCAGCATCTGGCCGGCATGCGCCGCGGAGCGTGCCTCGCCCGGGCGATGCACGACGCCTTCGCACGCGAGCGCCTCCACGGCCGCCAGCACCCGCTCGACGGGCTCCACCACCGCGGTGTCCGCCGCTGAACCCGGCTCGCCGGCGGAGCGTCGCCACCGCCGTCGCAGCCAGCCCACGCCCGCGCCGGCCAGCCTACGCACGCTGCTTCCGGGGCGCGGCATCCTCCTCGGGCTCCGCGAACTGCTTGCCCTCCAGCCACTGGATGGCGTCGGTCGGACAGCGCCAGGTGGCCGCGGGGGTCGGGAGGACCTCCCGGTCGTAGTGGACCACCGGCAGGCCGTTCACCATCTCGACGGTGCCTTCGGGCGCGTCGAGCGCGCAGCGACCGCAGGCGTCGCAGGCCACCTTGCAGGGGAAGAGCGCGGCCTCACCGACCAGCGGCGAGTTGCACTGGACGAAGAGGTGGTGGGACTCCGGAACCAGCACGAACAGGTCCTGAGGACACACGTCGACGCAATCGCCGCAGGCGGTGCAGAGTTCCGGCTCCACGACCGGCAGGGCCTCGGCGTTCATCGCGATGGCGTCGAAGGTGCAGACCCTCTCGCAGTCGGCGAGGCCCAGGCAGCCCCAGCTGCAGCCGCGATCTCCGCCGTCGACCAGCACCGCAGCGCGGCACGAGTCCATGCCCCGGTAGTGGGCGAGGCTGCGCGCCTGACTCAGGCCGCCAGCGCACTTGACCCGGGCGATGCGCTTCTCGTCGCCTCCCACCTCGACACCGAGGAAGGACGCGATCTCCACGCGCGTCGCCTCGTCCGCGACGGTGCACTTGCCGGGCGCCAGCTCGGCGTCCAGCAGCCGCTGCGCGAAGGCCAGGCAACCCGGCTCGCCGCAGGCCCCGCAGTTGTTGCCGGGGAGCAGGTCCTCCACCACCTCGAGGCGCGGGTCCTCCTCCACGCGCAGGAAGCGGTAGGCCCCGGCCAGAACGGCCGCAAAGACCAGACTCAGTCCCGTCATGACGGTGACGCTGGCGACGATCTCTGACACGAATCCGCGGTCCTCGCTAGTTGAACGCGGCGGCCCGCGCGATCAACTCCGGGGTCGCGGTCGAGTCGTCGCTGCGTGGTTTGCCCGGGTGGATGCAGCGCGCCGGGCAGAGCTCGGACGCCTTCACCAGCTCGGCGAAGGTGCCGGCCGCGGGGTCCGCGATGAACGCCTGCTTGTCGGCGTTGTAGTGGAAGAGCCGGCCATTGAGCTCGGTGCACTCGTTGCAGGTCGTGCACAGCGCGCTGTCGATGTAGGGCTCGTCGAAGGAGAGCGTCTCTTCCTCGGGAGCCTCTTCGATCGGCGCGGGCTCGGCGGCGGCGGCCGCCGCGACCGGCGCCTCGGCGGGCAGCCCCACGACGGGACGCACCGGCGCGGGAGCGGCCGCAGCGAGTCCATCGGGGCTCATCAGCACCGCGGCGAGCCGCTCCATCGACTCGTGAGCCCCTTCCCGGCGCGCGCGGTCGAGCTCCTCCCCGTGCTCGCGCACAAGCTCCCCGCGCCGCAGCTCGGCCTCGGCGTGCGCCTCGGCGGCCGCCCGCTGGGCGAATACGTTCTCGTAGCCGGCCAGCTCCTGGAGGACGCGCCAGCCGCGTCGCCGGTCGGCGCAGGCCATGGCCAGCGCGCGCGTCACCACCGCCCGCTGAAGGATCCCCCGGCCGTCGATCAGCCACAGGTAGGGGACCCACGGCTCGCGTCCCTCCGGGTTCGCGCGTTCCAGATAGTCGGCCAGCGGGAGCTGCGTGTCGTCCCAGGCGACCCGCGGGATGATCTGAAGATGCCGCGCGTACGCGGGCTCGTGGGCCACGGCGTCGGCGAAGGTCAAGGCGACGTCCAGGGTCTTCTCGACCCCGTCCTCCAGGTAGGCCAGGGTGTGGACCGGCCACGCGCGCTCGGGCTGCGGGTTGTCCCGCAGGTCGAAGCGGTCGGCCCAGCTCGATCCGGCGTCCGGGTCGTAACGGAACTCGGGAGAGGCACGCCCCTGGAGCGCCGCCTCGGCCAGCAGGGGGCGCCAGGACGTCGGCCGCAGCGCCGGGATGCTCACCAGGATCACGGCGGGCCGCAGCGCCCGCGCCGCGCGCAGGAGATCCTCCGTCAGTCGCGCGGGCCGCGCCAGGCTGGAACCAACCGCGAGAGCCTCGCGATGCGCCATGACCAGGTAGCCGAGGTCCATGTGGAAGCGGGAGAGATCCTGCGCCTCGTCGGCCGCGCCCACCCGGTCCTGCACGATCACGTGGACCGGACGGCTCGAGCGCAGGAGCTCCGACAGGGGCGCTTGTTCTCCCTCGCGAAGCCGGCGCCCGCTGGTCACGACCGCGACGGCGGGCAGCAGGTTCAGCTCCTCGGCGGTGAGGGCCTCCCAGTCCAGGGCGGCCAGCGGCTCGTCGTGCAGCTCGGGCCGGTAGTGCCCCTCCGCCTCCAGGCGCGCGACCCGGGCTGCGCCCAGCACCGTCACCATGCGTTGCGCCAGCCCGTCGAACAGCCCGACCGCCGCGGCCAGGGGGTTCGCGTGCTCCTGCTGCTCGCATGGCGGGACGGACAGTCGGATTCCCGGCGGCCGCAGCAGGAAGACCCGGGGCAACGCCTCGGGCTGCTTCAGGTGTCTCTCGAGGATCCGGAGCGTCTGCCGGATGCGGCGCCGGCGCGCCGGCGCCAGCGGCTCCGAGCCCGGGCCGGCGGGCAGGGTTCGCGCCAGCGCTTCGGGATCCAGGCGCTCGGCCCCCGTGCTCCCGAGGGTCGCCGCGAGCGCGTCGGCCGTGCGGCCCTCGCGGGAGCCCATGCGGTCGAGCTGGAGCAGATCGCGGAGCCGCTCCCGGAGCTTCTCGATCTCCTTCAAGAAGCGCTGTGCGAGCGGCGCCCGCACGGACTCGAGCAGCGTCAGGTAGAGGTGCAGCGGCATGTCGGAGCGCAGGTCGAAGACCATTCCGTCGCCGGGAACCCGGCGGCGGAGCTCCGTGAGGTCGTCGCTGAGGGCACGCTCCCCCTCCTCCGACAGCTCGAGCTCGCCGGCGAGTCGCCGTCCGGCCTCCCCGAGCAGCCTTCCCAGGCGCACGCCGCACGCCCCGCGCGCCACGAGTCGGCTCGCGAGAAACGTCAGCCGCTCGAGGTTGTCCAGGAGGACGCGTGCCTCGCGCCCGTCCGCCTGCACGGCGGCCACGGCCTCCCCGAGCACATCGCGCAGTCCGCGCGCGGCGGTTTCGGCCTCGGGAGCCTCGGGCGGGACGAGCACGAACGGATGCTGGCGGTGTCCCACGGCGGCCCCCGCCAGGATGTCGAGCGCCGCCGCACGACTCGGCCTCCTCGAGCCGGCGCCAGACGTCAGTCGTCCGGTCCGGTGGAAGCGGCGGATCCGTGCTGCCCAGCGCTCGCGCTCCTCGGGGTCGTCCACAGGCTCGGGGAGGCGCGGCAGCGTGGGCGCGGGTCGGAAATCCACCTCCTCGAGATGTCGCGACGGGGCCAGGGCCTCGCACTCGACGCAGCGAGTCCGGCGGGCGCCCTCGCGAAGCCAGCGCGCCGCATCGCCGCGGCCTTCCGCCTCCAGGTCCTCCGCTGCACGCTCCGCGGCCTCGGCGGACGGCGGCTCACCCTCGGAGGAGAGCGCCGCCAGCGCCCCCCCGGCGAGGGCGAACGAGCTGGCAGCGTCTACCTCGCCGCCGATCTCGCACTCGGCGACCTCGGGGGGCGCTACCCAGAACACCCTGAGATCGCGCTCATGGAGCAGCGCTCGGATCTCGGGATGGAGGAGCCGCGCGAACTCGTCCGAGGAGTCCGCCGGCGACACCACGACCACGGCACCATGGGGTCGAAGCAGGCGCAGCGCGCGCGGCCCCAGTAGGGCCGGGTCCGCGGCGACGAGCAGGTCTCTGCTGCGCTCGGCGAGCGCGTCGCTCTCCCAAGCGAGCACGGTCGAACCGCGGCGACGGCGGAGGCGCCGGCCCAGACGCAGCGGCCCCAGCCGGCCCATGATCGCGGCCAGCCGACGGGCCGTCTCGTCCCCCCAGGGTCCGGCGGGGAGCACCACCAGGCGGCGGTCGGAGCGACGCGGTCTCGGCGTCAGCCGCTCCGGGTCGAAGGCGCCTTCGGGCAGCCGCTCCGCAACCGTCGCGAGCAGACGCGAGGGAGACACCCGGTGGATCGCCGACCCGTCGTCGACGGCGTTGCGCACGTGTTCGAGCAGCCCGTCGCTCGCGTCGGTCGCCTCCACGACGAACACCGTTCGCGCCCCCGCCAGGGCGTCGCGAACGGCGCGCGTGGGAAACGGACGCGCCAGATTCACCGAGACGGCCCTGGCGGGCACGCCCCCCTTGCCGAGCGTCCGCACGACTTCCCGGGCGCGGGCGGCCCCCGCACCCCAGCCGATCATGGCCAGCTCCGCCCCGTCATCACCGCTCCGATCGACCAGGTCGAGCGGACGCCCGGTGCGCTCTGCGACGGACCGCAGTACCCCCTGCGCCCGATCCACGAGCCCCTCGCCCCCGGCCTCGTGCGCGGGCTTGTCGCCGGCGCCGAGGGCATCCGCCAACAGCTCGGATCCGGGCATGCGCGCCAGGCTCAACCGCTCCCCGAGCGACGGGTCGAGCGAGCACAGGCCCGGAAGGCCGAGTTCCCCGCTCAGCCGGTGCGCCGCCAGGCTGTGGTCGATGGCCGCCTGGACCGACGCCGCCGCGAGCTCGAAGGCCCCGAGCGGCTCGCAACCGGCCCCCCCCCGGACGTGGTGCACGCAGGAAACGGAGGCCAGGGCGATCGGGCCGCCCCGCGCGGTGGCCGCCCCATCGCTCAGGCTCGCCGCCCGGAGTCCGGCCAGGGCAAGGCCCTCGGCCTCCGCGGGGCTTCGCGAGACCGCGCGGCCGCAGATGGCCCGCTCCACCTGGGCGATCGCCTCGAAGCCGCTGAGGACTTCCAGGGATTCCGCGGTAACCGCTTCGGATTCTTCCGGTCGCGTTCCGGGCACGCCAGCGTACCTCCCGTCCCGGTCAGATCCGGTAGCGGTTCAGCTCCTCCCGCAGGGCCTCGATCTTCTCCTTCCGCGGGGTGGCGAGGCCGTCGACCGAGTACAGGTCGTAGCGGTCCGCCGATTCGTTTCGGTACAAGAGACCGACGGGGAGCCCGTCGGCGCGACCCGCGAGGACCCGTGCGGCGTCGAGATCGGCCGGGTCGTGCGCCTCTCGCCTCTTGAACGCCTTCTTCACGGCTTCGTCGACTTCGATCCCATCCGGGTGATCCAGCAGCAGCAGCTGCGTCGGATCGCTCCGGAGCCTCTCCACCGCCTCGGTGGGAAAGTGGGGGCAGCGCTGCACGACCCGCACGAAGGCCAGGCCCGGGTGATGGTGGGCCGCCTTCACGGTCGCCAGCAGGTGCGGCGGATTCCAGTCGACGGTCTGGGCGACGAACGAGACGTTCGTGATGCCCAGGGTGGTCTGGATCGGATCGATGGGATCGAGCCAGGCGCCGCGCGGGTGCGTGTTCGTCTTCTGGCCCCTCCTCGAGGTCGGTGAGGTCTGGTTCTTCGTCAGTCCGTAGACGTTGTTGTCGAACAGGAGCACGACCATCTTCATGTTGTTGTGAATGGCGTGGACCCAGTGCCCGGCGCCGATGGCGCAGCAGTCGCCGTCGCCGGTCGACACGAAGATGTTCAGGTCGGGCCGGCGCGCGCGGATGCCGGAGGCCACCGGAAAGGCCCGGCCGTGGAGGCCGTGGAAGCCGTAGGCCTTCATGTAGTGCGGCAGCCGACTCGAGCAGCCGATCCCCGAAACGAACACGGACTTCTCGGGCTCCAGCTGCTCGTCGCGGCAGAGGCGCTGGACGGCGGTCAGCACCGCGTGATCCCCGCAGCCCGGGCACCAGCGGGGCACCTGGCCGGCGTAGTCGTCCAGGGTGAAGTAGCTGGGAGGGGCCTCCTCGGGCCAGTCGGTCTTGAGTCCGTACATCACTTCGCTCCTGTCAGGCGGGCCCGAACGCCCTCCTCGATCATGCCGGGGGCCAGGGGCTGGCCGGGCACGCGGGACCAGCAGTCGACGTCCACGAGCGTGTGCGCGCGCAGCACCCAGGCCAGCTGCGCGTAGCGCCGGGTTTCATCGTCGATCAGCGGGTCGCCCGGTTCGTCGCTGTAGTTGATCTCGACGGTCATCACCCGGCGGAAGCGGCCGAAGATCTCCTTGAGCCCGGGCTCGAGCGGGGAGAGGAAGCGCAGGTGCAGCGAGGAGACCCGGTGGCCGTCGCCCCGGATGCGGTCGACCGCCTCCTCGATGGCTCCGCGCGTCGAGCCCCAGCCCACGACCAGCAGATCTCCATCCTCGTCCCCATGGATCGAGGGCGGCTTCAGCGTCTTCGCGAGCGCCGCGAGCTTGCGGCTGCGCATTCTCATGCTCTGCTGGTTGATCGCCGAGTCGTAGGCGACGTGGCTGTGCTCGTCGTGCGCGAGTCCGGTGAGCACGTAGGCGCCGCCGAGCTGACCCGGGATGGGACGCGCCGAGAGACCCGTCTCCGCATCCCAGGCGTAGGCACCCACGCCCGCCTTCCACGGCGACTGGTCCACCGGCGGCGACAGCCAGTCCTCGGAGATCTCCGGCAAGGGGAACGGCGCCTGGCCCGTGGCGACGTTCGCATCCGTGAGGACGATCACCGGCGTGCGGAAGCTCTCGGCCAGCTTGCGGGCCGTGATCATGAAGTGGAAGCACTCCTCGATGTCCGACGGGGCCATCACCACCTTGGGAGAATCCCCGGGGTGCCCGTACAGGGAGGCGAGCAGATCGCCCTGCTCCACCTTGGTGGGTAGCCCGGTGGACGGACCGCCCCGCTGCACGTCCACCACCACGAGCGGAATCTCGGCCATCACGGCCAGCCCGATGAACTCGGTCTTCAAGGCCATTCCGGGGCCCGACGTGATGGTGACGGGCGTCTTGCCCGCGTAGGAGGATCCGATGGCGAAGCCGACGGCGGCGATCTCGTCCTCGGCCTGGTGGACGAAGCCGCCGGCCTTGTGGAAGACGCTCGCGAGATAGTGGGAGGCCGACGTCGCCGGTGTGATCGGATACATGCTGCAAACCTCGATGCCGGCGGCCATGCACCCCATGGCGACGGCGGCATTGCCGTTCATCACCACCATGGGCTCCGTCCGCGGCTCCGAGGGAACGTCGAAGCGCTGGTCGAGATGCTGCATCCCCCACTCGTATCCCTTCCGGAGCAGCTGGTGATTGAGCTCGATCACCTTCTCGCCCTTGCGCCGGCGCTCGAAGAGGTGTCGCACCTCGTCGAGGGCCGGTTTCAGGTCGCGGTTGTACACGGCGCAGAGAAGGCCCAGCACCCACATGTTCTTCCCGCGCTGCGGGTTGTCGGTGAGCGTCAGCGTCTCCGCTTCGATGGGGGTTTCCTGGACCTCATAGCCGCGCTGCCGGAAGTCGTCGAGCGCCTTCGCGTAATCCTGCTGGATCTCCGGATCCGGGTGGCGTGCCCACTTCTCGTCGATCAGGAGCAGCGTGCCGGGACGGAGCGCGTCCTGATCGATGCGGCTGTAGAGGACCTGCTCGTTGAAGGCCACGACCAGGTCGGCCTGGTCCCCCATGTTGGTCACCGG
>JAOTUO010000094.1 GCA_029863845.1 Myxococcales bacterium | reverse complement strand
AGCCGCTGAACGCCGGGTCGCCAGGCCAAGCTCGCTCCTCCCGGCTCCCAAGGTGCCCGATCCGGACCACCCGGGCGACCGATGAGCGCGACCCACTGCACGCGCCGGGACCGAGGAAGATCCCTCCGCGAATGGCTCGGCCGCCAACGGTCGGCTCGCCGTGCCGACGGGAAAGCACCCGGGCGAGGCGCAGTGCCGTGCGGAGACCCAGGGCGGCCTGCGCTTGATTTCGCTGCGGGATCTTCCTCGGTCCCGGCGCGGACGGGGCTCGTTTCGGTCTCGAGCAGACGCGGGGGGCGCGTCAGCCGGCCGATTCGACCTCGGATACGGTGTCGGCGGTCGTCCCGTCGGTCGGGTGCGTCCACCGCTCTACCTGCTCCGCGCGGCACGTGCCGTCGGAACAGAAGACGACGCGCAGCACCTCGGCGGCGATCTGCGAGGCGTTCCGCCACCAGAGGTCCCCCTGAACGAGCAGCACCGCTACGGCCATCCGCGGGCGGTCGGCCGGCGCGACACCGATGAACCACTCGTAACGCCCGCGGGGATTGGTGCCGGAGAGACTGCCGGTCTTGCCGGCGACCTTGATGGGGCCGAGCAGCGGCCGCCCATTCGCGCGGCGAAACGCGCTGCGCGCGGTGCCGCGCTCCGTGGTGTCAACGAGCATTCCCCGCAGCTCCCGCGCGAGACCCGGTGCGAGAACCCGGCGCGGGGCTTTCAGGGCGGGAAGCGGAAGCTCGCGACCGCGTGCATCGAAGATGCGTTCGATCCAGCGGGGAGCGATCAACTCCCCGTGCGCGAGCGCGGCGGCGAGCTGGGCCGCGTGCAGGGGTGTGATCCGGCACCCGGCGAGCCCGCTTCCGGCCCGCGCCAGGTCGTAGCGATCCTCGCCGAGATCCACCGTCCCCGCGGCGTGGGCCCTGGCTGGCGGCGAGAGCCATCCGAAGCGCGCGATCGCCTGCCGCAGGGGGTCGGGACCCACCGCGTGAACCGCGAGTTGCGCGAAGCACTGGTTGTTCGAGGTGGCGAGGGCCTCGCGCAGGGAGACGGTCCGCCCCGTTTTCGGCGGGTCGATCCGTGAACGCGTGAGTCGGTACGGACTACCCTGGAAACGACACGGGAGCCGGGCGAGGGCCGGATCGCGGGCGAGCGCCGCGGCCGCCGTGACGACCTTGACGAGCGACGCTGCGGGGTAGGCCCGGGTGGGCGGGAACCGCGCCACGTCCGTCGAGGCGTAGGTAAGGACGCGACCCGTGCTCGGGTCGAGGAGAATGACGTGACCGAGCCGGACGCGTGCCCGCTGGAGCACGCGGAACACCCGGCGCGTGAGCTCCGCATCCAGCGTGTACTCGATTCGCAGTGGATCGGCCGCTTGCGGGCCCGTCCCCCGGACGGAGACCCGCTCGTAGAGACGGCCGCCCTGGGCCACGTCGGGCGCCGGACCCGAGTCGATGCCCGGCGGCGCGGCGGCCGGCAGCTCGAGCGCCCTGCGGCTCGAGGGCAGGAGTCCCAGGACCACGGGCGGCGGCCGCGACGCCGCGAGGATCGGCGGCGGGGTTGCGGCGACGGGCGGCAGAAGGCGTGCGTCCGCTTCCGGCCATTCCACCACCCCGGCGAAGGTCGCCACCGCGCTGGCGCCGACCAGGCCCAGCACCGCCAGCGTGGCGCGTCCGCGCCGCGTCAGGTGGCGGCGTCTCCGCCGCTGCACCCGGCGCCAGCGGCTCTCGCCGCGCATGGGCAGCAGCGGTCCCGACCTCCGTCGCTGGGTCGTCTCGACCAAGCCGCCGACCGTCCCCCGTCCGTGCCGGCCCGCCGCACCCGCCTCGCCGGAGACGGACCACGAGCCGGTGTACGCGATGTCGGGGGGGGAGACCGGGTTGTCGACGCGCGGGCAGCCGCTACAGGGCGACGACCTCTCGGACCTCCGGAACCGCCTCCCTCAGAAGGCTCTCGATCCCGAGCTTCAGCGTCGCCGTCGCGCTCGGACAGCCGCTGCACGATCCGTGCAGGTAGAGCGAGACGACCCCGTTCTTGAAGCCCGCGAAGACGATGTCTCCGCCGTCCTGGGCGACGGCGGGCCTTACCTGATCTTCGAGAATGCTGCGGATCCGACCGACGACCTCACTGTCCCCGGTGGTCGCTTCGGCCTCGAACGCGGGGCCCAGCGCCGACCCACCCTCGCCGAGGCAGTCGTTGATGGCGTCCACGATCGGCTGGGCGACATCGCTCCACTCCACGTCCTCGCGCTTCGTGACGGTGACGAAGTTCGACGCGACGAAGACGACCATGACGCCATCGACCCGGAACAGCCGCGCGGCGAGCGGCGAGACCTCGGCCGAGGGGGGCGTGTCGAAATGCGCGGTGATCGTGCCTTCGACCACGGGCCGTCCCAGCACCCACTTGATGCTGTGGGGGTTGGGCGTCCGCTCCGCGTGCATGCGATGGCCGAGATCCACCGGGACCTCCAAGAGACATATAGGTTAGGACGGTTTCGGCCCGCGGCCAAGACCCCGGGGGCGGAATACGGCGACGAATGCCGTGCCGACGCGTTCACCCGAAGAGCTGACGCTCGACATTCTCCAGCGTACACACCGGATGGCCCCGGGCGCGCGCCAGGGAGGCCTCTCGCGGACCGTTGTAACCCCAGGCGGCGAGGCAGCTGCGAACCCCGAGCGCGGCCGTGGCGCCCAGGTGCGTCACCTTGTCGTCGATGAACGTCATCTCCGGGTAGTCCACCGCCAGGCTCCGATGCAGGTGCTCGAGGTGGGCCGCCTTGCTCACTCCGGTCTCCTTGTCCAGCACGAGGCCTTCCGGGAACAGATCGTCGATTCCGAAGTGGCGCAGGATCTCCCGAACCGAGCGGCGGTCCTTCGCCGTTGCGATCGTCAGCATCACCTCGCCGGATCGCCGGCGCAGCATCTCGAGGAAGGCGGGGTAGGGGCGTATGAGGCGCCGCCAGCCGACCGGGTCGCGACGCGCCAGTGCGGCCCGCACCTCGTAGAAACGCTTGTGGTACGCGCGCAGCCAGGCGGCGTCGATCCCCTCGCGCAGCGCGTCGTAGGCCGCCTGGTCCGGTACGGCGCCGCGGCCTTCGAGCGCGCTCAGGATGACGCCGTAGTCCTCGGCGCGGTTGCCCAGCGGCATGATGTCGAGAAAGGCCGCGTAGAGGTCGTCGCCCGTGACGACCCCCGGCGCGGGAGCCGCGTCCCCGACGAAACGCTCGCCGCGTTCCCGGAATCGGGAGTCCGGAAGCATCTCGGTGTACGTGAGCAGCGCCACCGCGAAGGCCTCGGGCGCGCTGTCGGAGATGACGCCGTCGAAGTCGAGCGCGAGCAGGCGAAACACCCCGGCAGCCTAGGACTCCGACCCCGGATTGGCGATTCCGCGACCGGCCGGGACCGACGGGGATCCCTCCGCAAATGGCTCGGCCATCTCTATTGGGGCTTCGTTCGCCTACGGCTCACTGCGCGGCGGCTGCGCCGCCTTGCGAAAACCATGATGGCCTGCGCTTGATTTCGCAGCGGGATCCCCGTCGGTCCCGGCCTCCCCACAGCGGAGGGTCAGCGCACGATCCGGCGCGGGTCGGCGAAGCCCAGCTCCTCGCGGAGCCGCGCGAACAGCGCGTGCACGTCGGTGTGGAGCTCCGCCTCGCGCGTCGCGCGCGCGATGCGGCTCAAGGGCAGGGGCCGCCCGAGCGCACGCGCCAGGACGCCCTTGGGCCCCAGCAGTCGCTTCGCATCCACTTCGCGGTAGACCCCCTCGTCGCCGCCCTCGGGCAGGTGCTCGCGCAGGACTCGCTCCAGGCGCACGTCGTGCTCGCGCAGGCCCATGGCGCGCCGGATCGCGCCCGGCACGAGCAGGTAGCTCTCGATGTGCCGCCGACCCCAGGTGAAGAACTCGAGCCCCGGTTCCTCCGGCGGCGGGGGCAGGAACGCGGATCCGTCGTCCCGGTCCAGGACACAGAGCGCCCGTGTGCCGTCCTCACCGCGAAAGTGCTCCAGAGCGCGCGCCGGACGCCGTCCCCCCAGGATCACCGAGCCGCGAAAGAGGCTTCGGGCCGACGCCGGCAGCAGGCGATAGGACCACGCGCGCAAGATGCTGCGGTCGCGCGGACCCTCGATGTACAGAATGAATCGCAGGCCATTACGAGATCGACCGGTCTCTCGGGCGCGGTCGGGTTTCAACACGGTCGCCGACAAGGCTAGCCGGGCGCATGCGTCGAGTCACCCGCCTGGAGGTCCGCCCGCTCCAGCACCGCGAGCACCTCCAGGTGAGGCGTCTGCGGGAACAGGTCGAAGCCCTCGACGCGGCCTAGCCGGTAGCCGCGCGCGACCCAGGCCGCGAGATCCCGCGCCAGCGTCGCCGGATCGCACGACAGGTAGACCACGCGAGCCGCAGCCAAGCCGGACAGGAACTCCGCGGCTCCGGGCGGCAGGCCGGTCCGCGGCGGGTCCAGCACCAGGGCCTCAGGCCGGACCCCGTTCAACCCACCGGCGGCGATCTCCGCCTCGAGACGCGCACCGCGCACCTGCACGTGCTCGATGCGGGCGTCGCGCAGGTTCGACCTCAGATCGGCCGCCGCGGTGGCGTCGGACTCGATCGCCACCACGCGATCGAAGCGACGAGCCAGTGCAAGCGTGAGGAAGCCCGCTCCGGCGAACACCTCGAGGGCCAGATCACCGTCGCCTGCCGCCGCCAGGACCGCCCCCGCCAGCGCCTCGAGGAGGAAGCCGTTGGACTGCGTGAAGACACCCGGAGAGACGCCGATGCGCTCCCCCGCTGCCGCCAGCCAGGTCGAGCGTCGCGGCGGCCGGCGCTTCGCCAGGTTGGAGGCCCGAACCCGTCCCGCAGCCAGGGCCAGCTCCCACTCGCCGTCTTCCGGGGGCGGCCGGGCCGCGAGCTCCGCCAGCTTCGCGTCCAGGGCCGGCGCCAGGACGGGACAGCGGGTAACGGCGCACAGGGCGTGGGATCGCGCGCGGCGGTAGCCGACGCGACCGCCGCGAACGAGCAGGCGCGAGCGAATTCGATAGCCATACGCCGCCGGCGACGGGGTGACGAACACCGGATCCGGAATCGCGAGCCCGCCGAGCCGCACCAGCGCATCGGTGAGGATCTGCGCCTTCGCCTCGACCTGGGCCTCGTATTCGACGTGCTGCCAGCAGCAGCCTCCGCAGCTGCCGAAGACCGCGCAAACGGGATCGACGCGTCGAGGGCCGGGCGCCAGCAGAGCCTCCACCCGCGCGCGCACGAATCGGGAGCGCACCTCGGTCACGCGCACGCGCACGCGATCGCCCGGCGCCGTGAACGGGACGAAAACGACGCGCCCGTCTGGGGCGCGGCCCACCCCGTCGCCGCCCGCCGCCAGGGCATCGATGCTCAGCTCGAGGCGCTCGTATGCGCCGCCGGTCCGCGGGCGGAAGCGGGACGTCGAAGTGGGTGCCGACCGGGCTACGGCAGTGTCCCCCCACCCGGCGCCTGGGCGCTCGCGTGCGGTGGAATCGGCTCGAGGCGGATCGCAAGCGAATGCCCGTTGTCGAAGATGCCTTCGATCAGCTTCTCGACGGCGCCGTACTTCTCCCGCATGGCGCGGCTCACGGCGTCGATCATCGCCCGATCGGAGACGATCACGGCCCGGTAGGACTCGGTCCTTCCGTCACGGGTCAGCGTCACCAGGGGCTGCGCGCGCAGGCGCTCCACCCAGGCTCGCTCGGAGTTGCCGCGCAGGTGGGGCCTTCCATCGAGGTCGACGACCCAGAGTCTCGTCTTGAACACCTGGGCCTGCCCGTCGGTAGTCTTCAGCGTCACCACCTCGCCTTCGTCGCTGAGCAGCGTCCCGATCACGATCAGGAGCAGGGCAGCGGCGGCCAGGAGCATGAGCGTGCGCACGGCGAGCCTCGCGGTTCCCGCCCTATCGTGACACGCCTCCGCTCCGGGTACCACGCGCCCGCGGGTCGTCGATCCGCGGCGCCCCCTGCCCGGAGCGAGACCGTCTGAAGTTCGATACTCAATTGGCTTCGATGCGAGCCCGAGCCGCGCGTGCTGTGCCCGGAGCCCCGCCGCTGGACGGCCGGGGTCGCCTCCGGTGGCTCGCCGTGGCCGCCGCCTGCCTCGTCGGGTCGAGTGCCGGCGCTGACGAGATCCTGGTGGCCTCGGCGGTGAGCCTGCGCGAACCGCTCACGGAGATCGCGACGCGCTACGCCGCACGAGGCGCGGACGCGGGCGTGCTCCTGACCTTCGGCGGGTCCAGCGCTCTGGCCGCCCAGGTGCGGGCGGGGGCGCCGGTCGACGTGCTGGTGTCCGCCGACGAGCGGATCATCGACGACCTCGAGCGCCAGGGCCTGGTGGACGCCGAGAGCCGAATCGTCGTTGCGTACAATCGCCTCGTCGTGATGGTCGCGGAAGATCTCGAGATCCCGGTCGACAGCCCCGAGGATCTCGCCCGCCCCGAAGTGCGTCGGATCGCCACACCCGAGCTCGCGGTCCCGGTGGGTCGTTATGCGCGCGAGTGGCTCCAGCGCCGCGGCCTCCTCGAGCGTCTGACGCCGCGATTGATCCCGACCGAGCACGCGCGCGCCACGCTCGCCGCGGTCGATCACGGGCAGGCCGACGCCGCCTTCGTGTACGCGACGGACGCTCGACTCGCGCGCTCGGCGCGGATCGCTTTCGAGGTGCCGGACGCCGAGCAGCCGCGCATCGTGTACGCGGCCGCGCGCGTACAGAGCTCGACGCGGCGTTCGGGAGCCGACGACTTCCTGGCCTTTCTGGGAGGCGAGGCGTCGCGCGACGCGCTCCGCACGGCAGGCTTCGTCTCAGCCGGGGATCCGCCGTGAGCCTCGACGAGGTCGCTTCGATCACGTCGCTCACCCTGCGCGTGGGCCTGGTCGCGACGGCGGTCATCCTCCCCCCCTGTCTCGCCCTGGGGTACGTCCTGGCGCGCCGCAGCTTCCCGGGGAAGTCGGCCGTGCAGGCTGTGGTCGCCCTCCCGATGGTGCTGCCGCCCGTCGCCGTGGGGCTGGGCCTGCTGCTGCTGCTGGGTCGCCGCGGCCCGCTCGGATGGCTCTGGTCGCTCTCGGGAGTGGAAGTCGTGTTCACGTGGTGGGCCGCCGCCATCGCCGCCGCCGTCGTGGGCTTCCCGCTGCTCACGCGGGCCTGCGAGCAGTCGTTCGCCGAGATCGACCCCCGATTCGAGGAGGTCGGCCGCTCGCTGGGACTGGGGCGGATGCGAACCTTCTTCCGCGTCACGTTGCCGCTCGCACGGCGCGGAGTGTTCTACGGGATGCTGCTCGCCTTCACGCGCGCTCTCGGAGAGTTCGGCGCCACCACGCTGGTGGCCGGGATCATCCCCGGCCGCACCGAGACCCTCGCTCTCGGCATCTACTCGCGAGTGCAGCTCGGTGACGACTCCGGCGCCCTCGTCCTGTGCGCGGCCTCCTTCGCCATCGCGTTCGCGGCCATGCTCGTCGCCGAAGGCTGGCTACGCCGATCTCGCACGGCCGTCGAATGAGCAGCGCCGGGACCCTCATCGAGGCTCGCCTGCGGCGTCCGGGCTTCGCGCTCGATGTCGAGGCCACCTGGGACGAGCGCGTGGCAGTCGTCTTCGGGCCGAGCGGCTCGGGAAAGACGACGCTGTTTCGGACGGTGCTCGGGCTGTTGCCCGCGGCGCGCGCCCGCACGCGCCTCGCCGGCGTGTGGCTCGAGGATCCGGAGCGGGGCCTCCGGATCCCCACGGAGCGGCGCGGGCTCGGTTGGGTGCCCCAGGATCCGACGCTCTTCCCCCACCTCTCGGTGGAGCAGAACGTGCGTTTCGGTGCCGCGCGCGCCGGCGAGGACGCGGAGCGCGCGCGACGGCTCGCCATCGAGGTTCTCGAGATCGGCGATCTGCTCGGCCGCCGCGTGGACGGGCTCTCGGGCGGAGAGCGCCAGCGCGTGGCGATGGCCCGCGCCCTGGCCTCGGGCCCGCGCGCCCTGCTCATGGACGAGCCGCTCGCCGCGCTCGACCTCCCGCTTCGAGCCCGCGTGCTGCCCTACCTGCTGCGCCTGCGGGACGAGCTCGAGATCCCCATCCTCTACATCACCCACGACCCCGACGAAGCCATGCTCGTCGGGGAGGTCGCGGTCGTGCTCGACGCGGGTCGCGTCGTCGCAACCGGATCCCCTCGCGAGGTGCTCTGGAGCCGGTCCGTGCTACCGCTCTCGGAGGCGCTCGGTCTCGAGAACGTGATCGACGCGCGCGCGGTCGAGGCGGGCGACACGGAGTCGACGGTCGAGACGGCGGTGGGGCTCCGTCTCGTCGTCCCGGCGCCGCTGAAGCGCGGCGAGAGCGTGCGACTCGGTCTGCGCGCCCAGGACGTGCTGCTCGCCGGCGAGCGCCCCAACCGCCTCTCGGCCCGAAACGTGTTCGAGGCCGCCGTGGTGGACTGCGAGAAGCGCGACGGATCCGTTTTCGTCCGGCTGGCGCCGCTGTCCGAGGGCGCGCGGGCAACGCCCGACGCGAGGCTCGTGGCCAAGATCACGCCGGCCGCCGCCGCGGAGCTGGGCCTGCGGCCGGGCGCGAGCGTCTACGTGATCGTCAAGGCCCAGGCGCTCCGGCGCCTCGCGTGAGCCGGGGCCTCAGTGCCGCTTCGTGGGGCGAAACGCTCCCGCGCGGCGCTCGCGTCGGCCGCACCACGGGCAGAAGCGCAAGAACGCATTCGAGGTGGGCCAGCGGCAGCGCGGGCAGCGGTCCGGCAGATCGGGGTGCGACCAGACGCGGCGCGTCTTCCGCTTGCACAGCGGGCAGTAGCGCATGAAGGGGCGGAGTTCGCCGCTGCATCCGCGCAGCCCGCAGCGCCGCACGGCCTGCGAGTCCGGCGGCGGCTTGCGTCCGGTGCCGACGAAGCGGCCCCGGAAGCACCACGGGCAGGCGTTCCACTCGCGGCGCACCCCCCGCTCGCACTCCGGACACACGAGCGGGTAGCTCGTGACGTGGCGGAACGAGTTGTCCGACGCGCCGCACCAGGGGCAGTAGCGCATCGCCTCGCTGATCGGGCCATCGCAGCGCTGGCACGCGAAGCGCAGGCCCAGCCCCTTGCCATGGACGCGGCGAAAGGCTTCCGATTGCACCGACAGCGGCGAGGGCGCGTGAACCGGCTTGCGGCGGCGCCTGGCGTTTCGCCGGCGCGGAGCGTCCTCCACCCTGGCCAGCGCCTTCTCCAGCGCCTGGTGCATCACCACCGCGTCGGGATAGCGGCGACGGGGGTCGAACTCCGCCGCCTTGCGCAGGACCGGCTGAACGGGCTCGGGAACCCTCTCCCGGAAGCGGGCGTAGCCCTCCGGCGGCCAGTTGAAGGGCCACGTGGGCAGCACGCCGGTGACGATCTCGTAGGCGATCAGGCCCAGGGAGAAGACGTCGGACGCGAAGCGCCCCTTTCCGTAGGCCTGCTCCGGCGCCATGTACCCGAGGGTCCCCGCCTCCGTCACCGTGCGGGTGGCCCCCTTCGAGAAGCGGGAGGCTCCGAAGTCGCCCAACGCCGCGTGACCGTCTGCGAAGATCAGGATGTTCTCGGGCTTGACGTCGCGGTGCAGCAGTCGGTGGCTGTGGGCGTGGGCGAGCCCCGCCGCGATCTCGCGGATCACGGCCATGGCCGCCGCCCCCGAGCGGCGGGCCTTCGGGTATCGGGCGAGATTCCGGACGGCGAGGTCGGTCGCGATCACGAAGCGGCCGTCGATCCAGTCGGCGTTCCGGACCGCAACGATTCCCGGGTGGAAGAGGCGGGCGGCGGCGCGCGCTTCGTGCTCGATCGCGGATCGCCCCCACTCCGTCACCGCCTCGGGGCGCGTGACTTTGAGCGCGACCGACCGATTTTCGACCGTGTCGCGGGCCTTCCAGACCTCGGCGAAGGCCCCCTGCCCGATCCGGCGGTCGAGGCGGTACTTCCCCAGGCGGGTGCCCTTGCGCAGCAGGCTGGCCACGATGTCGATCCCCGTGCAAATGCGTTCAGCGCCGGTGCGCCGGACGCCACATCATAATTACTTACACCGACTCGAACAGCACGAAAGCGGAGCCGCGCGGCCCGCGGGAAGAGGGGCACGCCTCGAAGCAAGGATCGCGAATCAGCATTCGTGCGGCGATCCGAAGCCCAGCGCCTCGAGCTTCGCCCGGAAGGGGCTTGCAGGAGCGAGCAGCCGGCGCAGCGCCCGCACCGCAGGCCGCTCCCAGCGGTCGACGGGCACCGCGAAGTCGTAGTGCTCCGGCTGCAGGGGCCGGAAGCGCAGGCCCGACTGTCGGGCCACCGTCTCGATGGTGACGCCCCAGTCGGCCCGCTTCTGGGCGACCGCGGCCGCCACGGCGAAGTGAGAGCGCGGCTCGTAAGCATGGCCCGGCGGGCGACGCGCGCCCAGCACGCGGTCGATCAGGATGCGGGTGCCGCTGCCGCGATTCCGGTTCACCATGCGCAGCGCCGTGTCTGCCAGCAGGTCGTCGATTTCCCGCGCCTCGTCGGCGCGGGTCACGACGCCCTGCAGGCGGGTGTACCCGGGGAGCAGCCGCAGCGAGTCGTCGAGAAAGGGCCGGTTGTACGTCTGCGACGCCGGGTCGAGCAGGTGGATGGGCGCGGTGTCGCATTCCCCGCGCCGCGCCGCGGCCAGGCCACCCTGGCTGCCGACGGCCATCACCTTCACGGTGAAGCCCTCCCGTGCGAGGGCGGCCGCGATCGCGTCGAGTCCCACGCAATGGCTCCCGATCACCACGAGGTCCGCCAGCGTCAGCCCGCGGCCGATGAGTGTCACGGCGACCTCGCTGTCGGCCTCGACGATCTCGGTGTTGCGCGGAATCCGGACGAAGCCGTCCGCGCGGCTGAACGCGGTAACGCTGCCGCTCCCTTTTCCCATGGGATAGGCGGCGAGACCGCCGTCGGGGCGGCGGACCAGACCGACCAGCAGGTACTCGAGGCGCCCCCGCTCGGACACCGTCTTCTGGGCCAGTCGCGCCGAGATCACCTCGCAGGGTCCCGGAGCCAGCCCGGACAGCTCCCGGATCACCGGCGCCACGAACTCGTGGAAGGTGAAGACCGCCGACGTCGGGAACCCCGGCAGGATCACCACAGGCCGGCGGCCACTCGCCGCCAGGCAGATCGGCTTGCCGGGCTTGAGTGCCACGCCGTGGACGACGATTCCCGGGTCGAGCTCGGCCACGACCTGGCCGTTCAGGTCGCCCTCACCCTTCGAGGTACCCCCGGACAGCAGGACCAGGTCTGCACTGCCGAGCGCACGCCGTAGCGCCGCCCGGAGCGCGGCCACGTCATCGCGGAACGCTCCCAGGAACTCGGGCTCGCCGCCCAGCTCGCGGACGGCGTCCGCGAGGATGCGCCCGTTGCTGTCGTAGACGAGGCCGGGCCGCATGGCCTCGCCGGGCTGCACCAGCTCGTCGCCCGTCGACAGGATCGCGACCCGGGGCCGGCGCACGACGTCGACATCGCGGCGACCGATGGCGGCGAGGACACCGGTGTCCCGGGAGGTGAGGCGGGTGCCGGCGAAGAGAACGGTCTCGCCGCAGCCGATGTCGGTGCCCGCGAAGGAGAGCGCGGCGCCCGGGACGCAGGCGCGTCGTACGACGAGCGTCCCCGCCTCGACGTCCGTGACCTCCACGGGAACGACGGCGTCCGCTCCGCGAGGCAGCATCCCCCCCGTGGCGATCGCGATCGCCGTGCCGGGCTCGACCTCCGCCTTCGGCGCCACGCCCGTCGGGACCGACTCCGCGCCTAGGCGGAGCCGCACCGGAGCTTCCTCGTTGGCGCCGTAGGTGTCCTCGGCACGCACGGCGAAGCCGTCCATGTTCGAGCGGTCGAAGCCGGGGACGTCAACCTCCGCCCGGACGTCCTCGCCGAGAACCCGCCCCAGGGAGTCCGCGAGCGCCACCCGCTCCGCGGGAAGCGGCGCGGCGTCGATTGCGGCGCGCCAGCGCCGCTCCGCCTCATCGCGGTCGAGCACCTCGAGGAACTGCCGCTGTCTCACGACCCGTCCTCCGCGGTGGCCTCTTCGTCATAGAGCCGCACCTCGACCTCCGCGCCCTCGGGCATCCCCTCCAGCCCGCGCGGCACGATCACGCAGCCGGCGGCGCGGACCGTCGACGCGAGGATCGAGGCGCCGGAGGTCGCAATCGGCATGACCCGGCCCTGCTCGACGGCCACGCGAACATAGTCGGTGCGACCGATCGCGGAGCTGATCTTGCGCGCCAGCGGGAGGCGCACGCGCCGGTGGGGCCAGGCGCGCGAGCGCCCGCCGAGGGTGCGCAGCACCGGGCCGGCGAAGAACTCGTACGCGCACAGGCAGCTGACGGGGTTGCCGGGAAGCAGGAAGACGAAGCACTGCGCGATCCTTCCCACGCCGGCGGGGCTCGAGGGGCGCATGGCCAGGCCGTGAAAATCCAGGGTCCCCAGCTCGGACACGAGGCGCGGCGCGTGATCCTCCTCGCCGACCGAGCTGCCGCCGGAGACGAGGATCACGTCGGCCGCCTCGGCGGCCTCCCGCAGGGCGTCGCGGACGCGGTCGGCGAGGTCGGGGAGGATTCCGAACGGGAGCAGCTCACCCCCGTCGCGAGCGACGAGCGCGCGCAGCACCACGGAGTTGCTGTCCACGATGCGCGCCCCGTCGGGACGGCAGCCCGCCGGGAGTAGCTCGTCGCCCGTGATCACGAGGGCGACCCGCGGTCGCCGTACGCAGCGAACGCGCGCCACCCCGATCGAGGCGAGCAGCCCCGCGTCCTGGGGCCGCAGCCGCCGGCCCCGCCGCAGCACGACCTCGCCGACGGCGACGTCTTCGCCAACCGCCCCCACGTTCTTTCTCGGTGCGACGGGCTCGCCGACCTCGACGCGCGCGCCGCGTTCGGCGCAGACCTCGGCCATCACCACCGCGTCGGCGCCCTCGGGCAGCGGCGCTCCGGTCATGATGCGCGCCGCCTCGCCCGCGCCGATCGACCCCGAAAAGGGGTGGCCCGGAAGCGCCCGTCCCACGATCTCGAGGGCGATCGGGTCGTAGGCCGAAGCCCCGAACGTGTCCTCGCCGCGCACCGCGTAGCCGTCCATGGACGCGCGCGGGAAGCCCGGGACGTCCACCTCCGCGCGCACGTCCTCGGCGAGCACGCGCCCGGCGCTCGCGAGCAGCTCCACGGACTCCGCCGCGAGCACCCGCCCGTGGCGGGTGAGGAAGCCTTCGACCTCCTCCACGTCGGCCCGCTCGGCGAATCCCTTCATCCGAACGTCGCGCATGGGAACTTGGTGCCCGGGGGCGGTCCCGGTGTGAACTTCCCGGCATCCGGAAGCCCGC
>JAOTUO010000093.1 GCA_029863845.1 Myxococcales bacterium | reverse complement strand
CGACATGATCTCGATCAGGGTCTGGCGCTCGGGATCGTGCATGGCCCGCGTGAGCTGCTTGTCCATGCTGGTTCCGGGCGGCGTGTAGGCCCCCCAGGCGGTTCCATGGGGAATCACCAGCGTGTCGGTGCCCCACTGACGCAGCTTCTCGAAGAGCAGGTCCGGCGTCGGCGCCGCCTCGATGCAGTCGACCGGCAGCGACCGCGAGTCCACGCCCTTCGGACAACGGGGCGTCGTCGCCAGCGCGTCGAGCAGCCACAGGAAATCGGCGTACTCGCTCCACCCCAGAGGGTCGACCCAGCGAGCCGTGCCCACCACCTGGAATCCCGAGACCAGCCCCCCTTCGCCCTCCACCGAGCCGATCGGTCGGACGGGAAGCTCGCCCTCGCCCGTGCCGGGAAAGATCACGTTCTTGTGCCCGTAGTGGGTCTCGGGCGTGAGCCCCACCTGGGTCCACTCGAAGCCGGTAAAGGCCACGAGATCGGGATCGGAGGGGTCGCCGGCGCGCGCGTTGCACTGGCGGACGCTCTCCTTCTCCTTCATCCAGTGTGCCGGCGTCAGACTCTCGGCGTGGTCGGTGAGGGCGTAGAAGTCCAGCGCGGAGCAGTAGCGGGCGAAGTCGCAGGCGTCCGCCGGCGGATGCGCCCCCTCGCCGACGAGCAGGGGAAGCGAGTAGAGAAAGGCGTCGAGGGACCAGGTCGTGTGAACGTGGAGGTCGCCGAAGAGGATCGGCTTCGAGGCGGCGCCCGGCTGCACCTCGCGCGGAGAGATCGCGTCCCGGGCGTCGGCCTGAAGGCGAGCGGTCGCGGCGAGCGCAGCGCGGGAACGACCCGCGCCTTCGATTTCGCCGGCCGGACGATCGCCGCCTCCGCAGGCCAGCGCGAAGGACGCGATGCAGAGTCCACGCAGAACTCGCCGATCCGACTGCATGCGGCGCCCATCCTAACAGAGCCGGCGATTCGCTAGCCTCTGGCCGCTTTTCCGGACTCGGGGCCCCCCACGTGATTCGCACGACCGTCGTCGGAAGCTGGCCCATTCCCTTCGGGCTCAAGCCTCGGCTCACCGCGTACTACCGGGGCGCCGTCAGCGACGAAGACGCCCGCGACGTCCTAGAAGCCGCCGCGCGGATCGCCATGGACGAGCAGATCGCCTGTGGGCTCGACCAGATCATGGGAGGCGAGGTCTTCGCCCCCGACTTCGTTCATCACGTTCCGCCCCGGCTCGCGGGCCTCGAGGTCGTGAGGAAGCGCGACCACCGGGCGGGGATCGAGGGCACGGGTCGCTACCGCATCGTCGGCGACGTCTCCGCACCGCGGGGAACCGGCCACGCGCTGGCCTACCGCCGCGAGAAGGCGATCCAGCCGGACCTGGACAAGGCGGCCGTTCCGTCTCCGCTCACGCTGACGCTCTCCTTCGCCGGCGATCCCCGCCTGCCCGAGCAGATGGACGGCGTCGCGCGCGTGGTCGCGGCCGAGGTGCGCGATATGGCTCTCGCGGGCGCCGCCGAGGTCCAGCTCGACGCGCCCTTCGAGGCGGTCGCCCTCGTCACCCAGGCGCGACGCGTCGAAGATCTGGCGCCCTGGATCGTCGCCCCCTTTCGTGCCGTGGAGGGTGTGCGGCGCACCCTGCACTTCTGCCTCGGCGACATGGGCCGCCGGCCGGCCACCCAGGAGCAGCACCTGCGCCACCTGATCCCGCTCGTCCAGGCGTTGCACGGACAGGTGGACCGCGTCCACATCGAATGCTCCTACGCCGGCCAGTGGTCCGAACGCCCGCTGCTGGCCGAGATCCCGGAACCGATGGAGGTGATCGCCGGGATCGCCGACGTCAAGTCGCCGCCCCAGAGTGAAGAGGAGCTGCGGCGGCGGATCGATGCGCTCCTCGAGGTGCTGCCGCCGGAGCGCCTGATCGTGTCCTCGTCTTGCGGCTGCGGTCGCATGCCCCACGACGACGCGATCACGCTGATGCAGAACCTCGCGCGGGCGGCGCACGCCGCCTAGGAGCCGGATCCGGGGTCGGAACCGGGCGGGTCGGCCTCGGCGAGCCCGCGCAGCTCGTTCTCGAGTGTTTCCCATTCTTTCATCAGCCGGTCGATCCTCGCGCTCAGCTCGCGTCGCTCGGCCTCGAGCTCGTTGACCTCGCTGCGGGGAGTGCGCTCGAAGAAAGCAGCGTCGCAGAAGAGTTCGTTGATCGCAGCGACGCGGCCTTCGGCCTGCTCCAGCTCGGCCATGCTGTGTTGCAGACGGCCCTCGATCTCGCGCCGCCTGCGCCGGTCGCCCGCGGCGGGCCCGCGGGTCCTGCCTTCCCGGGTCTTCGCCTTGCGTTTGGCGGCGCGTTTCTTGCGAAGCGCGACGTCGCTGTCGAGGTGATCGTCGCCGCAGCGCTCGAGGTATTCCTCGTAGGTTCCGGGGAAGTCGTTGATTCCGTTCTTGGTGATCTCGATGATGCGCGACGCCAGCTCGCCGACGAACCAACGATCGTGGGAGACGAAGATCAAGGTGCCTTCGTAGGCCGTGAGACCCTTCACCAGGAACTCGATCGCTTCGAGGTCGAGATGGTTGGTGGGCTCGTCGAGAACCAGGACGTTCGGCCGCTCGACGGCGTGCCGGGCGAAAATCAGCCGCGCCGCTTCCCCGCCGCTGAGTGAAGCGAGCTTTTTGTGCACCTCGTCTCCGGAGAACAGCACCGCGCCCAGGTGACCGCGCACGAAGCCAGTCGACTCCGCGGGGCAGGCGTTCCAGAGCCAGGATTCGACCGTCTGCCTCCCGCCGTCGAGCTGTTCCCGGTGATCCTGAGCGACGTAGCCGGGGTGGGTTTCGTAGCCCCACTCGACCGTGCCCGCGTCGGCCGGGACATCGCCCATCGCGATCTTGAGCAGCGTTGATTTGCCGATGCCGTTCGGTCCGAGGATGGCGACGCGCTCGCCCCGGCTGATCGCGAGCGACACGCCCTCGAGCACCTTGTCGTCGCCGTAGCTCTTCGCGACTCCTTCGAACTCGAGCACCTGCTTGCCGCTCGGCCGGCGCTGCTGGAAGCGGAAGCGCGGGTAGCGGCGCGAGCTCTGCGGGAGCTGCTCGATCTCGATGCGATCGATGAGCTTCAGCTTGCTCTGGGCCTGCCGCGCCTTGCTGGCCTTGGCGCGAAAACGCTCGATGAAGACCTTGCGCTCGGCGATCTCCTTCTCCCGCTTCTCGATCTCCTTCTCGCGGCGCTCGCGGTCTTCGGCCTTGGCCCGGGTGAAGTCCTGGTAGTTGCCGGGGTAGGCCTTGAGGGTCTGGTAATCGATGTCGACGATGGTCGTGGCGACGTTGTCGAGAAAGCGGTGGTCGTGGGAGACGACCAGCGCGCAGCCCTTGAACTCCTCCAGGAACCTCTCGAGCCAGCGGATCGACAGGATGTCGAGGTGGTTGGTGGGCTCGTCGAGCAGCAGCACGTCGGGGTCGGACGCCAGCACCTGGGCCAGCAGCACCCGCAACTTGAAACCACCGGACAGGGTCGAAAGCGGCTGATCGTGGCTCTGGGTCGGAATGCCGAGCCCCTCGAGGATCTCGCCGGCGCGGGCCTCCAGCATGTAGCCGTCCTTGCGCAGGATGACGTCTTCGAGCCGGGCGTAGCGGTCACCGTCGAAGTGCCGGTCGGCGTTGGCCAGGAGCTGCTCCTTCTCGACCATCGCTCGCCAGAGCTCGGCGTTTCCCATCATCACGACGTCGAGGATGCGTTCGCTCTCGTACTGGAAGTGGTCCTGCCGGAGCACGCCGAAGGCGGTGCGCTTGGGTACCGAGATCTCGCCCCCGCTGGGCTGCTCGTCTCCGCTCAAGATGGCGAGCAGGGTGGATTTGCCCGAGCCGTTGGCTCCCACGATGCCGTAGCGCTCCCCTGGGTTGAACTGGAGCGAGGCGCCTTCGAAGAGCGTTTGACCGCCGAAGCGTTTGGCCAGGTTGGACAGCGAGATCATTGGGATCACACGAGTTTGAGCGGTTGGGAAGGTCGTCGAAGGCGCGGGGAACGGCTGACGTCGCGCGGCCCCGTCGGGACGGTGCTCAGGGCGTCACGAGCGCGTTCTCGCGGAACTTCTTCACGGATTTGTCGCGGTGCACGAGCCAGAGGCAGAGCCGATTGAAGAGATCGAGGGGGAAGGGCATCTTGCGGACCATATCCATCCACAACACGACGCGAACCTCGTCGGATCGGTTCTCGGCCTCGTGGAGATAGTTGTCGTCGAAGACGATGCCCTCACCGTCGTGCCAGTAGTAGAGCTCGCCCTTCTCGACCAGAGACGGATCGCGCAGCGCGTTGTCCTGCCGATCTCCGTTGACGCGAAGGTAGCAGCTCCGGTCCTCGTTGTTCTTCGGGATCACCACGCCGAGGTGGTAACGGACGAAGCCCTTGTAGTAGCCCCAGTGCGGCACGACGTGCTGGTGGGGATCGAGAACCGAGAAGAACGCGGTGCAGGCGTCCGGGACGTCCCGGATCAGGTCGGCGGTCTTCGGGCAGAGCCGGCAGTTGGGCTCGACGAACTCGCCCGACTTGAACATGAAGGTCTTCCACCTCGCCGTGTGGATGCCGGCCCGGGTGTAGTTCCCGCCCATCTCCTTCATGTCGGTGAGCTTGCCCTTGATCTCGAGCAGCCCCAGGCACTCCTGGCGGATCACCTCGTAGTTGTCCTCGAGCCGCTTCAGGGCCGGGTAGCTGCGCAGGTAGTCATGGTCGAAGGCCGGCGTGCGCGACAGCAGGCCCCGGTCCTCGAACCAGACGAAGACGCCGTTGAGCCTCTTCTTCAGGAAGCTCTTCTTCTGCTTGCCGCTCATGGCCCCGAGCCGCCGCAACAGGGTGAAGGCGCCGGCGCCGAGCACGGCGAGGACGAGGAGCGTGACGAGCAGTGCCTGCATGCTTGGAGGCCCTTCTCCGGATCCGTTGCGTGGGGAGGATGCGAGAAGCCTAGGCCATCGCGGCGCGACGGGCACTTCGCCCCGCGGCTCCCCGCCGCGGGAGGCCGGGGCGGCCGGAGCGGGGCGGCTTCAGCCCTTCCGCTTCCCGCTTCCCACGGTCCGTTCCCGATACGCGCGGGCCGCGTCGAGGGACTCGGGCGCGAAGCACGTGGCGAGGAGCGCGTCGCCGTCGGCGAAGGCCGTGAGCCCCGCGCCCATGCTGCGCGTGACCGCGTTCACGTGCTCCTTCGTGATGGTCACCGGCACCGGGGGCTTCGCCGCCAGCTCCGCGGCGAGCGCCGTCACCTCAGCGTCGAGCGCGGCGGCCGGCACCACCCGGTTCACGAAGCCGGCGGCCTTCGCCTCCGCCGGCGTGAAGCGGCGGCAGGTCAGCACGAGCTCCTTGGTGAGCGCGGGCCCGATCTCCCGCACGAGCCTCGGAATCCCGCCCCACGCGAGGGGGATCCCGAGATCGATCTCCGGAATCGAGAAGACCGCGTCCTCGGCGGCTACGCGCAGATCGCAGGCGGCCATCAGCACGACGCCTCCCCCCACGGCGTAGCCGTGGACCTGGGCGATGGTGACGGCGCGCATCTGCTCCACCGCGTCCGCCATGCGCAGCCCCAGCTGGCCGACCTCACGCCGCTCCGCCCAGCTCCGGCCCTCGCCGGGCGCGGCCCCGGCGACGGGCGGATCCTTCAGATCCGCCCCGGCGCAGAAGGCGCGGCCCTCGCCGCGGACGATCACGACGCGCACCTCCGGCCGTCGGTCGAACCAGCGGGCCGCCTCGCCGATGTCCTGCATCGTCGCAACACCGATGGCGTTGAGCCGGTCGGGGCGGTTGAGCGTGAGCTGACCCACCGCGCCGTCGGCGCTCACACGAATCGTCTCGAACTCCACGGCTCCGCTCAGTCCTTCCTCGGCGCGGCTCCGACCAGCGCGATCAGGTGCAAGCGATCGTGCTCCAGGAAGTCCCCGAGCCGGACGACCAGATCCCGGAAGAACGGCAGCGGGTCGTTCTCCTCCAGGCGAGCACGCAGTCGGGGGACCCAGCGCCCGGGGTGGCGCGAGACGAAGTCGCGCTGGGCGCGCCGGTAGGGGCCCGGATCGCCGTCGCCCTCGAGAGCCTCGGCCTCGCGGAAGGCGAGGAAGTGCAGGAACTCGAGCTGCGTCGTGATGTGATCCGGCAGCTCGCGCGGCGACTCCGCCATCGACAGCTCGAAGTGGTTGTAGAAGCGGACCGCCTCCTCCATGGTCTTCATGCGCGCGCCGCCGTAGAGGCCTCCGTACAGGGGACAGGGCGGACCGGAGGCGCCCACGTCGAAGAGCCGCGTGTACTCCACGGCGAGGTCGTCCGGCTCGCTTCCGGCGTCTCGCAAGGCATCCCAGCTTCCGAGCGCGGCGAGTTCCGGATCGACCTCCGTGAGGACGGCGCGCAGCGCGTCTGCGAGCGTTCCGTCGCGAACGTCCTCGAAGAGCTCGACGTCCGGATAGTCGAAGAGGCGCGCAAAGGTCTCGTAGGCCCGACTGCGGGCGACCGCGAGGCGAGCCTCCGGCTGCGAGATGGCCTGCAACGTCGGCGCGCTCATGCGACTCCTCCCGCCGGGCCCACGCGCTCGACCTCCACGGTTCCCCCGCGCGGCGAGTGGCCCGGCGCCCCGTAGATCATCCGATAATGGATCTGACCGTAGCCGCCCGCCAGGTGGAGCGCCTTCCAGGGCGCCACCACCGGCTCCTGCTGCCCGCGCCACCCCTTGAACTGGTAGGGCTCCCAGGCGTGGTAGATGACGAGCTGGCCGGGCTGCACGGCGGCCGCCAGCTTGACCTCGGCCTCGAACTCGCCGTTGTCGTTGAAGACCCGCACGCGATCACCGTCGCGGACGCCGCGCGCGTCGGCGTCGCGCGTCGACATCCACAAGGCCGGACCGCCGCGCTGGAGGCGCAGCATGAGCGGCGAGTCCCGCCACGTGGCGTGGATCGACCAGCGGGTGTGCCCGCCCGTGAGGCGGAGCGGGTAGTCGCCTCCGGCCGGGGGCGGCTCCTTGTACACGGGGAGCGTCTCGCCCACCTCCTCGTACCAGGGGTGGTCGATCAGGAACTGCTGGCGACCGGAGAACGTGGGCCACACCTCCTTGCCCTCGACGAAGCGCGCGTGGGGATAGAGGGTGCGGCCGGGCTGGTAGTCGGTCGCGACGGAGTAGAGCGGGTCCGGACCGCCGTCCGACTTCACGATGGGAAGCATGCCCGTCTTCTTCGCTTCCGCCACGCCCAGGCCGCCCGTGGACTGGGTCTTCTTCAGCAGGAAGTCCAGCGCCGCCATGGGGTCGCGCTCGTCGAAGCGACCGTCGTCGCTCCAGCGGTCGTACGCGGTCGACAGGTCCGTCTCGCCCCCGACGGAATCACGGACGCTGTCCACGCCGCGCGCCCGGGCGCGCTCCTGGAGCTTGCGGGCCATCAGCCCGAAGATCTCCCACTCCGGCTTGGCCTCGCCCAGGGGCTCCACCGCCTTCTCGCACAGCAGCAGGTAGGGCAGGTAGGCCTGGCTGTACTTGAGGGAGTCGCGCTCGTAGTAACCCGAGGTCGGCAGGATCACATCCGAGTGCATGCCGGAGGTTCCGACCTTGAAGTTCACGTCGACGATCATGTCGAGCTTGGGCCACAGGTGCTTCTTGGCGGTCTGCGGCGAGGGCCAGCGGCGCAGCGGGTTGGGGCCCGTGAAGATGAACACCTTGGGGTCGACGCCGGGATCGGGTCGGATCGGGATCCAGCCCTTCTCGATCGACTCCTTCATGTAGTGGGCGGTGGACCGGGGAACGGCCGGGTCCTGCCACTCGGAACGGTCCCAGATCTCGTCGTAGCCGGCGTGGACGTAGAGGAACGGCATCAAGGGGGTGTTGCCGCGCGCCGGGACGATCTCCTGCATCAGCGCCTCGAACTCGCGCCAGCTGAACTGTCCCGTCAGCCCCTGCCACATCGCCTTCAGCCGCGTGAGCAGGGGGATGGAGGTCCCGCCCCGGCTGAGCTCTTCGAAGCCCTCCACCCGCCACCACGAGGCGACGCGCAGGCCGCCCCCGCTCTTGCCCTGGTTGGCGGTGAGCGCCATCAGCAGGATCTTCGCTCGCTGGGCCAGGTCGGAGTGGTAGTGCTTGCAGGCGCCCCAGGACGAGTAGATCATCGCCGTGGGCGCCGCGGCCAGATCGCGCGCAGTCTGCGCGATCGTCCCCGCCCCGACGCCGGTGACCTCCGCGACCTGGGCCGGCGTGTAGGACCCGTCCAGGTGCTCGCGAAGTCGCTCCAGGAGCGGGCGCACCTCCGCCCGTGAGCCGTCCGCCAGCCGCACGGAGCGTCGGCCCGCGAGCGCCGGGCGCAGCGCACCCAGGGCCAACAGCCGCCCGCCATCGCCCTCGCAGCCCGGAACCGGGGCGAGCGCGTCCTGCGCCTCGTCCCAGAAGTAGAGCAGCGCGTCGCTCCCGCCCTTCCGGAGATCGGATTCCCGCAGGTAACGGCCCGTGTCCTCCCGGACCAGGATCGGGAGGTCGGTCTGCTCGCGCACGTACTCCGCGTCGTGGAGCTCCTCCGACAGGATCACCTGCGCCATGGCCAGGGCCAGCGCGGCATCGGTCCCGACCCGTGGATTCAACCAGCGGTCCGCGTGAATCGCGCTGGCGCTGTAGTCGGGCGCGATCACCACAAGCTTCGCGCCCCGGTAGCGCGCTTCGTGCATGAAGTGCACTTCCGGGATTCGCGTGTAGGCCGGGTTGCCCACCCACACGACGATGAAGTCCGACTTGAACCAGTCGTCGGCGGTGCCCTCGACGTTGTACATGCCCCAGGTCTGGACGGCCCCGTAGGGCATGTCGCCGACGCCGGCCCAGGAGTCGATGATGGTCGCGTTCATCTGCTGGAAGAAGCGCATCTCGCCGGCGGTGTCGGGACCGAAGTCGATGTTGGTGGTGCCGTGGTCGTAGACCACGGCACCGGTTCCGGAGCTCTGCGAGGCGTCGATGATCGCGTCGGCGATCTCTCCCAGCGCGTCGTCCCAGGAGACGCGCTTCCAGCGGCCCGAGCCCCGCTCGCCCACCCGCCGCAGCGGGTGCAGCACGCGCGAGGGCTCGTACATGAGGTGCGTGTAGCAGGCGCCCTTCTGGCAGCCGCGCGGGTTGAAATCGGGGACCCCTTCCTCGACGGGTTCGTAGACGGCGTTCTGCTCCTCGCGCCACGCGATCCCGTTCTTGACGAAGACGTTCCAGGAGCAGGCCGAGATGCAGTTGGCGCGGGCGTGGGAGGTGTGCACGACGCGGTCCCAGGTCCAGCTCCGGCGCCAGATGTCGCCGAGACGCCCGTACTCGATCTCGAGTCCCGCCTCCGCGGCGGCAACCGCCTTGCGCGGCTGCAACAGCGAGAGGCCCAGGCTCAGCGACGCCACACCGGCGGCGCCGGCGACGAGGAAACCGCGTCGCGTCAGTGCAGTACCGTTGGTTTCGCTCACGTCGCCTGCACCTCCACGCGCGTGTCCCGGTCGGTGTGGCTCGGCTGTAGACAGATCGTCATCGGGCGCAGGTGGAACTGGCCGCCGGCGAGCTCGACCGGGTTGAGGGGGGTCGGAATCAGGTTCTGGAAGCCCTTCTGGCCGCGGAACTGGAAGTTGTCCCAGGCGTGGTAGACGATGAGCTGTCCCGGGCGCGCGATCGGCGCCACCTTCACCATGATCTCGAAGGCGTCGAGGTCGTTGAACACGCGGACCCGGTCTCCGTCCCGGATGTCGCGAGCTTCCGCGTCGTCGACGTTCATCCACATGACGGGCTCGCCTCGCTGCTGCTGGAGCATGAGCTTGTCGTCGCGCCAGGCCGAGTGGATGCTCCAGCGGGTGTGCCCGCCGGTCAGCATGAGCGGATAGTTCCCGCCCGCCGTCGGCGGGTCCTTGTGCACCGGCAGCGTTTCGCCCATCTCCAGGTAGAGCTCCTGGTCCAGGTAGAACTGGATGCGCCGGGACAGGGTCGGATACGGCTTCTTGTCGAAGACGTGATCGGTGAAGGGGGTGATCGTGTCGTCCGGCGCGATCTTCGTCGCCGTACCGATCGACGCGATGCTGGTCCCGACGCTGGTGAAGCGCGCCCAACCCCGCTTCTTGAGCGTCTCCCACTCCACGCCCTCGAGGTTGGTGGCGTGCTCCACCAGCGCGCGGGCCACCTTGTCGTCGTCGGTGTGGCCCAGCTCGCCGTTGGACGAGAATCGGTCGTAGAGCCCCTCGAAGGTCCGCTCCCGGCCGCTCCGATCCGTGAACGCCCGGATCCCCCGCTCCGCGGCCCGCGCATCCACCGCCTGCGCCAGGCGCGAGGCGATCTCCCAGTCGGACTTCGACTCGTAGTACGAGGTCGCCTTCTCGCCGGCGTGGATGAACGGAACCAGGGGCGTCACCCACTTGTGCTCGGTTCGCTCGTACCAGGCCGCGGCCGGCAGCACGTAGTCGGAATGAAGCGCCGTCGAGGTCATGCGCCAGTCGATCGTCACGACCGTTCGGAGCTTGGGCCAGAGGTTCTTCAGCAGCAGCGGGTAGGAGCGGATTCTCCGCAGCGGGTTGCTCACCAGGGAGATCATCACCCGCGGGTCGTTCCCGGGTTTCGGCCACACGTGCTGCCAGCCCTTGGCCAGCGACTCCTCCAGCACCTCCCGCACGGGTCGCTTCAGGTACGGATCCCACTCCTGGAGCTTCTCGCTCGCCTCGAGCAGGCCTCCGTGTACGTACCAGAACAGGGCCCCGCTCACCTCCTGGCCCGTCTCGAAGCTCTTGCGGCTCTCCTCGTAAACGACCATCTCGTCGGTGAAACCGGCGAGTTTGAGACGCGCCTCGTCGATGAAGCCGGTGGCGGCGATCAGCATGCGCAGGGGCAGGTCGAACATGGAGAGCACGAAGGGGTTGAGGCCGTCGTGCATCAGGAACGGGAAGCCGACGAAGCCGCTGCCCTTCTTGCCGAAGTTCCCGGTGAGGGCGAAGACCAGGGCCTGGACGCGCTCGATGAGATTGCCGTGGTAGTACTTGGCGAAGTTGCTCGTCGTCACCATCGAGGCCGACCGGGCTCGTGCCAGACGTCGGGCGAGATCCCGGATCTGGGAGGCGGGCGTCCCGGAGAGCTTCGACGCCCGCTCCGGGTCGTACCCGGCCAGCTGCTCCCGAAGCAGCGAGAACACCGGCCGGACCCACACCTTCTTGCCGTCCGCGAGCGCGACCTCGAAGCGCCCCTCGAGACTCGGCGCCAGGCCGTCGAGGGCCAGGCTCCGTCGCGGCGCCGGAACGACGCCCCGGTCCGGGTCGTGGACGTACAGCGTGTCGTCGTCGCCGCCGGAGGAGAGGTCCGATTCGCGCAGGAAACGGCGCGTGTCCTCCCGCACCAGCATCGGCAGGTCCGTCTGCTCCCGCACGAACTCGCGGTCGATGAGACCCTCCTCCACCAGCACGTGGGCCACGCCCAGCCCAAAGGCGGCGTCGCCGCCCGGCTTCACCGGGATCCAGCGGTCCGCGTGCATCGCCGTGGCGCTGTAGTCGGGCGCGATGCAGAAGAACTCCGCACCCTTGTAGCGGGCCTCCGTGAGGAAGTGGGCGTTGGGGATCTGGGTGTAGACCGGATTGGCCCCCCAGCAGAGGATCAGGTCGGAGAAGAAGTAGTCGTCGGCGGAGCGCTCGAAGACGATCTTGCCGAAGGTCTCGGCGGCGCCGCGGTGGCCGTCGCCGATCTCGGTGTTCATGTCCAGACTGGTGGAGTCCAGCAGCACGCGAAGCCGCGCCTGGCCGGCGGTCTGGGTGCCGAGCGAGATGCCCGGACCGAGATCCCAGATGACCCGGTCCGTCCCCTCTTCGACGATCGTGTCGATCAGCGAGTCGGCGATCTCGCTCAGGGCCTGCTCCCAGGGGATGCGCTGCCACTTCCCCGAGCCGCGCTCGCCCACGCGCTTCAGCGGATGGCGAACGCGCGAGGCGTCGTACATGCGCTCGCTGAAGCAGGCGCCCTTCTGGCAGCCGCGGGGATTGAAGTCCGGAACGTCGGGCCGCACCTGGGGGTAGTCGGCGGCCTGCTCCTCGCGCCAGACCATCCCGTCCTTGACGTAGACGTTCCAGGCGCAGTGGGCCTGGTACCAGCAGTTCACCCAGTGACTGCTGCGCACCACCTTGTCCCAGCGCCAGCGCTCGCGGTAGACGTCGCGCCAGTCGCCGTAGGTGGGCGGGATGCCGGCCGCTGCCGCCGCCGCCGCCGGGCGCAGGCGCCCGAAACCGACCCCCATCCCCACGCCCGCCATGCCCACGGCCACGGCCCGCAAGAAGCTGCGGCGACTGAGGCGCGGGGCCTGGCTCAAGCCTTCGTCCATTCGATCGTCGCCGGGTCGCGGTCGAAGCCGCCGAACATGTCCTTCCAGCGGTAGGCGATCAGCAGGTCCATCAGCTCCGACTTGCCGCCGGCGCGCGTCTTGGCCATCTCGGCCTTCAGGATCGCCAGCGACTCGAGCACCTTCGGGCCGAACAGCGAGATCAGGTACGCGTCCGGGATGCGGGGCTGCGACTCGTCGAGCTCCCCGTTCTCGCCGTAGCGCGCGGGCGCCAGCGGCGGCACGTAGAAGACGTTCGGGTCCGTGCCGAACTCCGGGTGCAGGGGCAGCGCCACCTTCCAGCCGTCGACCAGCTTCGCGATCGGCGCGTCCGGGTCGTCGCGGTAGCCCACGAAGCGCACCCGCCCCGGACACTGCCGCGCGCAGGCGTTGGCCACCCCCTGCTCGATGCGCGGAAAGCAGAAGATGCACTTCTGCGCCACCTGGCGTGCGTGGTTGAAGTAGATCTTCTTGTAGGGACACGCCTCCATGCAGAAGCGGTAGCCGCGGCAGCGGTCCTCATCGATCAGGACCACGCCGTCTTCCTCGCGCTTCACGATCGCCTGGCGCGGACACGCCTCCAGGCAGGCCGGGTTCGTGCAGTGGTTGCAGATGCGCGGCAGGTAGAAGTAGTAGGCGTTGGGATACTCGCCGCCGCCCTGGTCCTCGTCCCAGTTGGGCCCCCAGTCCGGCGCCTCGCCCACCACCTTCAGGTGGGCCTTCGCCCCCTGGCCGCCGAAGAAGACCTCCTCGTGGTTGAACTCCCAGGCGTCGCCGAAGTCGCGCCGCGTCGGCAGCCGCCCCGGCTGCGCCTGGGCGTCGCGGAACCCGCCCCCCAGCGTCTCCCAGTCGCGCGGCGTGCCGCGCCCCGGCTGGGTGTTCACCGTGTTCCACCACATGTACTCCATGCCCTCGTCGCGGGTCCAGAGTCGCTTGCAGGCGATCGTGCAGGTCTGGCAACCGATGCACTTGTTGAGGTCCATCACCATCGCCAGCTGTCGCTTGCTCGGCGCCACCGTCTACCTCCTCACCGTGGGAACGGCCTCGA
>JAOTUO010000092.1 GCA_029863845.1 Myxococcales bacterium | reverse complement strand
GTGGTCGCCCTGCCGAGGAAGACGACCACTTTGGGCGCGCTGCCTCGCAGCGCGATGACGAGCACGTTGGCCTCGAACAGGTAGCGGGTGAGCTTGAAGATCCGGAAGATGCGCAGTAATCGGAGGGTCCGGATCACCAGCAGCGACTGGGAGCCGGGCAGGATCAGGCTCAGGTAGGTCGGCAGGATGGCGAGCACGTCGACGATGCCGAAGAAGCTGCGGGCGTAGCGCGACGGGGTCTTCACGCTGGCGAGGCGCAGCGCGTACTCCACGGTGAACAGCACCGTGACGATCCACTCGAAGGCACGCAGCCAGCGCCCGTGGTCGGAGGCGATGTCGTCCACGCTCTCCAGCATGACAGCGAGGATGCTGGCGAGGATCACGACGAGCAGGGCCACGTCGAAGGCCTTGCCCGCCGGCGTGTCGGCCTCGAAGATGATGCGGCGCAGCGTCTCCCGCCTCGTCTCGAGGCGCGCGCGGGCTCCCGCCGCCGAGCCCTGCCGCGAAGCCTGCTGGGCGATGGGGTGGCGATCGGGATCCTCGGCCATCACTCTGCGCTCCGCCGTTTTGGGGTTACGGGTCGTACCGGTACGGGAGCTGAACGCCTCAGCGGCCTTCCCGCTCCTCCAGCAGCAGGCGCAGCGCCTCGGACGTGCGCTCCTCGAGGTTCAACAGACGGCTCCGCATGCGCAGGATCACCTGGACTCCGGCTGCGTTCACACCGAGATCGGTCATCAGGTGTACGGCGACCCGGAAGTCCTCGCACTCGTCCGCGGAGAGATCGTCCGCCTCGAACAGGCCCTCGGCGCGCAGCAGAAGGAGCAGCTCGCGGTCCTCGATGCCGAGGAAAGCCAGCACCTCCTCGACGGACGTCCGCTGGGTCATCGCTCCAGCTCCTTCCGCAGGTCGGACGGATCGAACTTCGCGAGCTCCTCGAGCTTCGCGCGCGCCTCGGCGTCCAGACTCCGAGGTACGCGGATCTGCACCGTCACGATGAGATCGCCGGGCGGGCCGCCCTTCGGGTCCGGAATGCCCTTGCCCCGCAGGCGGAGCTTGCGACCGCCGTCCGTGCCTTCGGGAACGGTCATCATGGCGCGCCCCTCGAGGGTCGGGACCTCGATCTTCGCGCCCAGTGCCGCCTCGCTCACGCTGATCGGCACCTGGACGTGCAGGTCCCGGCCTTCGCGGCGGAAATACGGATGGGGCCGGACCCGGATGGTCAGGTGGAGGTCGCCCGGCGGCCCGCCGTGGGAGCTCGCGCCGCCCTTGCCGGCCAGGCGGATGCGGCCCCCGTCGGCGACGCCCGGCGGAATGCGAACGTTCACGCGCTGCCGCTGCGGGCGGCCGTCGGCCGCGGGGCGCGCGAACGAAATCGCGCGCTCCCCGCCGCGAGCGGCGTCGAGGAACTCGAGCTCGATCTCGGTCTCGAGGTCGACTCCCCGGCGCGGGCCCGGCGCGGGCCGCGGCCCCCCGCGGCCCGTGAAGATGCGCCCGAACAGGTCGTCCAGGTTGCCGAAGTGGAACTCCTCGGCGCGGTCGTGGCCGACGCCTCCGGGCGCGCCGCCTCCGAAGTGTGCGCCGAAGCTCTCCCGGGCCCGCCGCGCGGCCTCGGGATCGAAGCCGGATTCGAGGGAGATCTGGCCGAACTCGTCGTAGTTCCGCCGCTTGTCGGCGTCCGAGAGGACCGCGTAGGCCTGGGAGATCTCCTTGAAGCGCGCCTCGGCGGCGGTGTCGCCGGGATTCACGTCCGGATGGTGCTGGCGCGCAAGCTTGCGATAGGCCTTGCGGAGCGCCTCCGGGCCGACGTCGCGATCGACCCCCAGCGTCGCGTAGAGGTCGCTTCGTCCGTCCTTCCGGTCGGTCATGGTCCCCCGATTCCGCCCCAATGGGTAGCGAATCGGCCCCGCGTTGGTTGCGGCGGGGCGATCGATCCTATGCTTGGCCGCGGAGGGCGCATGCGCGCGATGCTGCTGGAGGCGCCGGGCCGACCGCTCCGGGAGGTCGAGATCCCGGCGCCGCGCCCGCGTCGGGGCGAGCTGCTGGTGCAGGTCCACGCCTGCGGCGTGTGCCGCACCGACCTCCACGTCGTCGACGGCGAGCTCACGGAGCCGAAGCTGCCGCTGGTTCCGGGTCACCAGATCGTCGGGCGGGTGGCGGCCATCGCTCCGGGCGTCGAGCGCTTCGCCGTCGGCGATCGGGTCGGCGTGCCGTGGCTCGGCGGAAGCTGCGGCGCGTGCGGCTACTGCACATCGGGCCGCGAGAACCTGTGCGATGGGGCACGCTACACGGGGTACCAGATCGACGGGGGCTTCGCGGAGTGCTGCGCGGCGGACGCGCGCTTCTGCTTCCCCCTTCCGGCGCGCTACGGCGATCTCCAGGCGGCGCCCCTGCTCTGCGCAGGGCTGATCGGATACCGCTCGCTGCGCATGGCCGGTGAGGCGCAGCGCATCGGCTTCTACGGATTCGGCGCCTCGGCGCACATCCTGATCCAGATCGCGCGTTTCCAGGGACGCGAGGTCTTCGTCTTCACGCGACCGGGCGACGCGGCAGCCCAGCGCTTTGCCCGGGAGCTGGGAGCGACCTGGGCGGGCGACTCGGACCGGGAGCCGCCGCGGCCGCTCGACGCCGCCATCGTGTTCGCGCCGGTGGGAGGCCTCGTGCCGGCCGCGCTGCGCGCCGTGGGCAAGGGCGGCGTCGTCGTCTGTGCCGGAATCCACATGAGCAAGATTCCGGCCTTCCCGTACTCGATCCTCTGGGGCGAACGCGTGCTTCGCTCGGTGGCGAATCTCACGCGTCGCGACGGCGAGGAGTTCTTCGCGCTCGCGCCGCAGATCCCGGTCCGCACCGAGGTCCATCCCTATCCACTGAGCGACGCCAACCGCGCGCTGGACGATCTCCGCGAGGGGCGCTTCACCGGCGCCGCGGTGATCGCCGTGGAAACCGCCGCGGAAGGTGCCGGCGACTGAGGCGCGGCGGAACCTTTTCTCCCTCTGCGTGTTCGACCTCTCCGAGCGGGATGGACCGCTCGACGAACGGGAGAGAGAACGATGCAGAGAACGGGCCTTCTCGCTCTGGCCATTGGCTTCGGACTGTGCCTCGCCGGTGGCGCAGCGGCGGACGACGCCGCGGAAGAGCGTCTGGACCGCGTGGGCGACCGCATCGACCGCCGCCTCGATCGCAAGGGAGACCGGATCGATCGACGACTGGACGTTCGGGGAGACCGCATCGATCGCCGCCTCGACCGCGCCTCCGATCGCGCCGAGGCGGCGGGTCGCGACGGGCTTGCGCAGCGGTTCGACCGGCGCGGCGACCGCATCGACCGCCGCCTGGACCGCCGGGGCGACCGCATCGATCGCCGCCTCGACCGCAAGGGGCATCGGATCGACCGCCGCCTCGATCGCGCGGGCCGCCGGGCCGACCGGCGCCGCTGAATCCCGAACGGCCCCGGGGTCGGCGTCGCGCGAGCGGAAACCGCGCTCGGAAGCGTCGAGCCGCTGGCCTGCTAGCGCGCCGCCGCCTCGTCGAGCCGTTCGATGAGCCGGGCGTACTGGAGCAGGTGTCGCACGCCGAGGAAGTGCTCGCGCACGCGCTCGCGCGCGGCTTCTCCGAGCCGGAGCGCCCGGACGGGATCCTCCAGCAGGCGGCGCAGGGCGGTCGCGTACTCCTCGCGGTCTCTCGGGTCCTTGAGCAGCACGCCGCTCACTCCGTCCTCGATCTGGTCCTGGATGCCGCCCACGGCGGTGGCCAGCACCGGACGCGCCTTCCACATGGCCTCGGTGACGGTCAGGCCGAAGCCCTCGTGCAGGCTCTTCTGCACGACCACGGCCGCGTGTCGTTGCAGCGCGTTCACGATGGTGGCGTTCTCCTCGACATCGGCGGTGGGAAGCAAGGCCAGGTGGATCTTGTCGCGGATCGAGTCGGGCAGCGCGCGCCAGGCCCTGTGGACCTCGTCGAACACGGCTTCGCCCTCGGGATCGTCCGTCACGCCGGTCACGTTCGGCCCCGCCAGCACCAGCTGCGCCTTCGCCGGCGCCTCCCCGTCGACGATCGAGGCGAAGCCGTGCATCACGCCGAGGAAGTCCTTGAGCGGGTCCCAGCGCGACACCTGGACCACGAGCGGGGTCTCCCAGGTCGGAGGTCGCCCGAGCCGGATCACGTCGGCGCGGTGCTCCACGCGCCCCGGCGAGCCGTCCTCGCGCTCGAACTCGTGGTGGGCCGGGCTCGGTGGAGGTCCCTCCACCAGCCCGGTGTGGACGAGGACCGTGCGGATCGTGTCGTCGTCGAGGTCGCGGTTCTTCGCCGAGAAGGCGTCGATGCTGGGCCGGATGACGGTGCTCTTGCCGTGATCGCAGTACGAGGGAACGTAGGCCTCCCGCGAGAACACGAAGGCGGGAATCTCCTGAAGATACGGCGCGAGGAAGTCCCAGGCGAGCTCGACCTCCTCGTTGACGTGGTCGGCGCCGATGTGACAGCGCCAGATCAGAGACGTGCCGGCGCGCAGGAGCGCGGGTCCGAGTCCGACCGTCTGGGGGTCGTGAAGCAGCACGACGTCGCCAGGGCGGACGCAGGCGGCGAGCTCGGCTCCGTCCCGATGCAGGGTCTCCTCGTAGATCCGCCGCTCCTTCTCTCCCAGATCCGAGCCGTCCCCGGCGGAGCCGTGCAGGGCATGGTGCAGGCGCTTCGTGATGCGGAAGAACTCCGGGCTGCCCTGGATCACGATCCAGCGCGCGTCGACGCCCACGCCCCGCGTGTAGCGCAGCAGCGACTGCAGCATCTCGGCGACGCCGCCTCCCACCGCCGTGGAGTTCACGTTCCAGAGGACCCGGCCGGCCATCCGCTCCCGGATCGCGTCGGCGACCCGCAGCGCCCGGCGCAGCTCCTTCCGGCTCACGACCGAATCGAAGCGATCCAGCGACTGTTCGATCAGATGCCTTCCCTTCAGGTGGCTCATGGTGGAGTCTCCGCTTCCCGCCGATTCCCGGGGGGGCCCGGGCCTTCGGCACCGCCGCGCCTTGCGCCTGTGGTGACCGCAAGGATGACTCCGGGGGAGGGATCAGCCAAGTCCCCGTCCGGACGGAGGCTTCCCCCGGCCCGGTCACGGCCGTGGCGAAGGTGGCCCCCGCGTGGAGGAGTGGCTCGACGCGCACGAGCCTGAGGCGGCCGTCGCCTCAGGAGTCCGGGGCCGAGACGGCGACGAGACGGAGCGCTTCCGGGCGCCGCAGCACGATGCGGCGCTGCCGGCGCCCGATGAGCCCCTCGGTCTCGAGCTCCCGGAGGGTCGCGTTGACCGTCTGGCGGGTCGAGCCGACGAGCGTGGCGAGTTCGCCCTGCCTGGGCGGCGTTTCGATGACCAGTCCTTCGTCGTCGCGGCGACCGAAATCCTCCGCCAGCTCCAGCAGGACGTGGGCAACGCGTGAGCGCACGTCGCGGAAGGCGAGGTCTTCGACGCGGCTCTCGATGCGCTTCAGGCGCGCTCCGATCTGACGCGTGATCGCCAGGATGACGCGGGGCTGGCGCTTGAGGAGCTGCTGAAAGGCCATCCGGGGGATCTTCCAGGCCCGCGACTTGCTCACGGTCTGTGCGAAGCTCTCCCGGGGGTAGTCGCCCAGGCCCGCGAGCTCTCCGAAGACCTCACCCGGGGTGACGTAGCCGAAGGTCGTCTCCGAGCCCGTCGGAGAGAGCCGGAATATGCGCACGCGGCCCGCTTCGAGCAAATAGACGGACCGGGGCCTGGGTTCGGGGGAGAAGACCATCTCGCCGGGGCCGTAGTCGTTGGCGACCGACGCTCGCCGGAGCTTCTCCGTTTCCTCGGGCGAGAGTTCTTGGAACCAGTCGACCTGTTGGACGTGCCAGACTTCGTTCATCATGTTTTCCTCCCGCGGGCGCGTTCAGATCCGGAAACGGCTCGAGTAGGACTTGAGCGTGCGCATGTAGTTGGCGCGCTCGAAGGCGGTGGGGTCCGCGACCGCCTTCTGGCTGACGCTGCCCTTGAGCTGACGCACGGACGCGTACTCGCGCTCGCTCATCCATTCGACGATCCCCTGCTCCAGCCGGCGCAGGTGCGCCGGTCCGAGCTGGAGCAGCACCGAGGCCGTCATCGCGACGTCTGCGCCCGCCAGAAGCACCTTGAGCACGTCGGCGGCCGTGTGGATCCCCGTCGTGGCGGCGAGCGACGCACGAACCCGCCCGTGCAGGATGGCGATCCAGCGAAGTGGCAGGCGCAGCTCGTCGGAGCTGCTGAACGCGATGCGGGGGAGCACTTCCAGCGTCTCGAGGTCGAGGTCGGGCTGGTAGAAGCGATTGAAGAGGACGAGTCCGTCGGCCCCCTCTTCGACGAGCTGGCGCGCGGTGTGCGCGAGGGTGGTGAAGAAGGGGGCGAGCTTGAGCGCGATCGGGATCCGGACGGCGCCGCGAACGGAGCGGACCAGCTCGGCGTAGCGCGCCTCGAGGTCGGTCGCGCTCAGATCGGGGTCGGCCGCGATGAGGTAGAGGTTGAGCTCGATGGCGTCGGCTCCAGCCTCCTCGATCAGCTTCGCGTGCTCGATCCAGCCGCCCGGTGAGGTTCCGTTCAGGCTGGCGATCACGGGGATCCCGAGCGCCGCCTTGGCTTTCTGCACGAGACCGAGGTAGCGCTCCGGTCCGGTGCTGTAGTCGTCGAGCTCGGGGAAGTAGTTCAGCGCTTCCGCGAAGCTCTCCGCTCCGGTCTCGAGCAGGTCGTCGATCTCCATCGCTTCGCCCGTGATCTGCTCCTCGAACAGCGAGGGCAGGACGACGGCCGACGCCCCCGCGTCCTCCAGGCGGCGCAGCCCGTCGAGGTCGCCGGTGAGGGGTGAAGAGGAGGCGACCAGAGGCGTGCGAAGTCGAAGTCCGAGGTAGTCCGTACTGAGGTCGGGCATGGTCATTCGTTCTCCGGCCGTTCGTGGGGCACGGTCCGCTCGACCTGGGCCATCTGCTCGTAGAAGCGCCAGCGTTCGTTCGCGTCGGCCTGGGCGAGTGCCAGCAGGCGTCGCGCCTGCTCCGGGTTGCTGCGTTCGAGGACGGCGAAACGCGCCTCGGAATGCGTGAACTCGCTCAGCGGAATCGACGGCCGCCGCGAGTCCAGGTGGAACGGGTACTCGTGCGGGTCCAGGCCCGGGTGGTAGCGGTACAGGGGCCAGAAGCCGCTGCGTACGGCGTCGCGCTGGTGGCTCATCGACTTCGCCATGTCGATGCCGTGGGCGATGCAGGTGCTGTAGGCGATGACGAGGGAGGGGCCTTCCCAGGCGTCGGCTTCGAGCAGAGCGTTCAGGGTCTGGCGGTCGTCGGCGCCCATGGCGACCTGGGCGACGTACACGTTGCCGTAGGCGCTGGCGATCATTCCGAGGTCCTTGCGCGGGACGGACTTGCCGCCGGCCGCAAACTTGGCCACCGCCGCGCGCGGCGTGGCCTTGGAGGCCTGGCCGCCGGTGTTCGAGTAGACCTGGGTGTCGAGGACCAGGACGTTCACGTTGCGGCTCGAGGCCAGTACGTGGTCCAGGCCGCCGGCCCCGATGTCGTAGGCCCAGCCGTCGCCCCCGACGATCCAGATGCTCTTGCGCACCAGGTCGTCGGCCAGACCGGACAGCCGGCGGGCCGCGTCCGCGTCCTCGCCGCGGATGCCCGCGAGCCGGCGCGCGAGCTCCGCGACGCGCTCGCGCTGGGCAGAGATGGCTGCGTCGTCGGCCTGCGAGGCGTCGAGGATGGCGCGGGCCAGTTCCTCGCCGATCTCGGGCGCGAGACGCTGGAGCAGCCGCCGCGATTCGTCCATGTGGCGCTCCAGGGCGAGCAGCATGCCCAGGCCGAACTCGGCGTTGTCCTCGAACAGCGAGTTTGCCCAGGCGGGACCCCGCCCCTCCCGGTTCGACGACCACGGCGTGGTGGGAAGATTGCCGCCGTAGATCGAGGAGCAGCCGGTGGCGTTGGCCACGACGATGCGGTCGCCGAAGAGCTGGGTGAGCAGCTTCAGGTACGGGGTCTCGCCGCAGCCGGCGCAGGCGCCCGAGAACTCGAAGAGCGGATCGCGGACCTGGACTCCCTTTACGGTGCCCACCGGGATCGCGCCGCGGTCGAGCTCAGGGATCGCGAGAAAGGTCTCGAAGTGTCGGCGCTCACGCTCCTGATGCCGGTCCGTCGGCTCCATGTTGATCGACTTGTGACGGACCTCCTCCTTGCTCTTCGCCGGGCACGTGTCCACGCAAACGCCGCAGCCGGTGCAGTCGTCGGGCGCCACCTGGATCGTGAGCCGGTATCCCGGCAGGTCGTGCGACCGGAACTCCTTCGACGGCAGCGTCTCCGGCGCGCCGGCCAGCGCCTCCGGCGGGTACACCTTCATGCGAATCGCGGCGTGCGGGCAGACCATGGCGCACTTGCCGCAATCGATGCAGATGGAGGAGTCCCAGATCGGGATCTCCCGGGCGATCGCCCGCTTCTCGTAGCGCGCGGTCCCGGTGGGGAAGGTACCGTCGGGCGGCAGGGCGCTCACGGGCAGCCGGTCCCCCTCGCCGGCCATGAGGCACGCCGTCAGGCGCTGGACGAAGTCGGGCGCATCGGGCGGAACCAGCGGGCGGAGCCGGCGCTTCGAGCTCGCCTTCGCCGGAACCCGAACCTCGCGCATCTCCTCCAGGGCCCGGTCCACGGCGGCGAGGTTGCGGCGCACGACGGCGGGTCCGCGCTTCCCGTAGCTGCGCTCGATCGAATCGACGATCGCCGCGATCGCGCGCTCGCGCGGAAGCACGCCGGCCAGCGCGAAGAAGCAGGGCTGCATCACCGTGTTGATGCGGCTGCCCATGCCCACCTCCCGGGCGAGGCGGTTCGCGTCGATTACGCGGAAACGCAGCTTCTTGTCGATGATCTGTTCCTGGACCTCCCTCGGCAGCTCGTCCCACACGGCGTCGGGTCCGAATGGGCTGTTCAGGAGGAAAGCGGCTCCCTCCTTGGCCTTCTCCAGCACGTCGAACTTCTCGAGGAAGCCGAAGTGGTGGCACGCGACGAAATCCGCGCGGTGGATGAGATAGGTGGATTGGATGGGCTCGGGGCCGAAGCGCAGGTGGGAAACCGTGACGGCGCCGGACTTCTTGGAGTCGTAGACGAAATAGGCCTGGGCGTTGAGATCCGTGTGCTCGCCGATGATCTTCGTCGAGCTGCGGGCGGCGCCCACGGTGCCGTCGCTTCCGAGGCCGAAGAAGACGGCGCTGACGCCGTCGCTTTCCGTCGAGAACTCCCCGTCGACGGGTAGGCTGGTGCCGCTCACGTCGTCGACGATCCCGACGGTGAAATGCTGCCGGGGTTCCGCCTCTCGCAGAGCCTCGAAGACGGCCTGCACCATGGCGGGTGTGAACTCCTTGGAGCCGAGCCCGTAGCGCCCCCCGATGACCCGCGGCATGCGGCCGCCGCGGGCGCCGACGGCGACGCCTTCGGCGAGGGCCGTCACCACGTCCTGATAGAGCGGCTCGCCGGCGGATCCGGGCTCCTTGGTGCGGTCGAGCACGGCGACGTGTGTCGCGCTCTCGGGCAGCGCGGCCAGGAGCGCGGCGCTCGGGAAGGGCCGGTGGAGGCGGATCTCGAGCAGTCCCACGCGCCCGCCCCGCGCGTTGAGCGCAGCAACCGTCTCCCTTGCGGCTCCCGCCCCCGAGCCCATGAGCGCGATCACGCGTTCGGCGTCGGGCGATCCGCTGTAGTCGACGAGGTGGTAGCGGCGGCCGACGCGGGCCGCGAGCGCGTCCATCGTCCCCTGCACGATCTCCGGCAACGCGGCGTAGAAGGGATTGGCCGCTTCGCGCGCCTGGAAGAAGACGTCCGGGTTCTGAGCGGAGCCCCGCAGCACCGGCCGGTCGGGCGTGAGCCGCCGCTCGCGGTGCGCCAGGATGCTGGACTCGTCGATCAGGGCGGCCAGATCCTCAGCTTCCAGCAGCGCGATCTTGTTCATCTCGTGAGAGGTCCGGAAGCCGTCGAAGAAGTGGAGGAACGGCACGCGGGAGCGCAGGGCGGCGGCGTGCGCCACGAGCGCGAGGTCCTGCGCTTCCTGCACCGAGCCGCTGGCGAGCAGAGCGAAGCCCGTCGTGCGCGTGGCCATGACGTCGCTGTGATCGCCGAAGATCGAGAGCGCGTGTGTGGCGACGGCCCGGGCGGCGACGTGGATGACGCCCGGCAGGAGCTCGCCCGCGATCTTGAACATATTGGGGAGCATGAGCAGCAGCCCCTGCGAGGCCGTAAACGTCGTGGCCAGGGCTCCCTTCTGGAGCGCGCCGTGCATCGCGCCGGCGGCGCCCGCCTCGCTCTGCATCTCGATCACCTCGGGCACACCGCCCCACAGATTCGCGAGGCCCTTGGCGCTCCAGACGTCGGCGAGCTCACCCATGGTCGACGCGGGGGTGATCGGGTAGATCGCGATCACCTCGCTCAGCTTGTGGGCGACGCGGGCTACGGCTTCGTTGCCATCGATGCACGCCCATTTCGTCGCCACGGCGGGAATCCTCAGTCGTCGGTGAGCGCCGCGTGCGCCGCGGCGAGCCGCGCGATCGGCACGCGGAAGGGTGAACAGGATACGTAGTCGAGGCCGAGCCGGTGACAGAGCGCGATGCTTGCGGGGTCGCCGCCGTGCTCCCCGCAGATGCCCACCTCGAGGTCCGGGCGCACCTCGCGCCCGCGGCGGGTGGCCAGCTCGATCAGTTGGCCCACGCCGTCGGCGTCGATGCTGACGAAGGGGTTCACCGGCAGGATCCCCAGCTTGAGGTAGCTCATGAGAAAGCTCGCCTCGGCGTCGTCGCGGGAAATGCCGAACACCGTCTGCGTCAGGTCGTTGGTGCCGAAGGAGAAGAACTCGGCGACCCGGGCGAACTCGCCGGCGGTGAGCGCCGCGCGCGGGACCTCGATCATCGTGCCGAACTTGTGCGGAACCTCGATGTTCTGCTCTTCCATGACGGCCCGCGCTTCTTCCTCCACCGCCCGTTTCTGCAGCTTCAGCTCGTTGACGTGCGCGGTGAGCGGGATCATCACCTCGGGCTGGACGTCGATCCCCTCCTTCGCGCAGCGACAGGCCGCTTCGAAGATGGCTCGCGCCTGCATGCGCGGCAGGTCGGGAATCATGATGCCCAGCCGGACTCCGCGCAGGCCGAGCATCGGATTGGACTCTCGCAGGCCCTTCACGCGGTCGAGCACGTTCTGCTTGGCCCGGATCTCGTCGAGCGCCTGGTCGATCTCGCTCATCGTGTGGAGGTGCCGGAGCCGCACCTTCAGATCGGCCAGGTCCTGGACCAGCTCGTCGTAGGCGGGCATGAACTCGTGGAGGGGCGGGTCGAGCAGCCGGATGATGACAGGCAGCCCGTTCATGACCCGAAACAAGCCCGTGAAGTCCTCCCGCTGGAAAGGCAGCAGGTCGGCGATCGCCTCGCCGCGCTCACTGGCCGAGCTCGCGAGGATCATGCGCTGGACGATGGGAAGGCGGTCCGACTCGAAGAACATGTGCTCGGTGCGGCACAGACCGATGCCCTCGGCGCCGTATTCGCGGGCGCGCTCGGCGTCGCGCGGGTAGTCGGCGTTGGCCCGGATTCGGAGCCGGCGGATGTCGTCTGCCCAGCCGAGGAGCTTGAGCAGGTACGGGCTGTTCAGGTCCGGAACGACGGTCTCGAGCTTTCCCAGGTGTACCGATCCGTTGGTGCCGTCGATCGAGATCCAGTCGCCCTCGCTGACGACGATGTCGCCGACCGCGAACACGCGCTTGTCGAGATCGATCTCGATCGCACTGGCGCCGACGACGGCCGGTTTTCCGAACTGCCGCGCCACGAGGGCCGCGTGGCTCGTGCGCCCGCCGCCCGCCGTGAGGATGCCCGCGGCGGCGAGCATGCCGTGAACGTCATCGGGCTTGGTCTCCGGCCGGACCATGATGACGGCCTTGCCGTCGTCCCGGGACCAGCGCTCCGCGGTGTCGGCGTCGAAGGCGACCACGCCGACAGCCGCCCCGGGAGACACGTTCAGGCCCCGGGCGATGGGCTTGTTGGCGGCTCGCGCCGCCTCTTCCAGCTGCGGATGCAGGAAGAAGTCGACCTGCTCGGGCTGGACGCGGCGCACCGCCTCGTTCCGGTCGATCAGCCCTTCCTCCACCATGTCGACCGCAATCCGCACCTCGGCCTGGGCCGTGCGCTTGCCGTCGCGCGTCTGCAGGATCCAGAGCTTGTTGCGCTCGATGGTGAACTCGATGTCCTGCATGTTGCGGTAGTGCGTCTCGAGCTTGCGCGCGATGCGCGCGAACTCGGCGTAGACCTCGGGCATCTCCCGTTCGAGGTCGCCCAGGCGCTGCGTCATGCGCGTGCCGGCGACGACGTCCTCGCCCTGGGCGTTGAAGAGGAAGTCGCCCTCGAGCGCCGGCTCGCCCGTCGAGGCGTTGCGCGACATGGCGACACCGGTAGCCGAGTTCGGCCCCATGTTTCCGAAGACCATGGTCTGGATGTTCACCGCCGTGCCCAGGTCGTGCGGGATGCCGGATGCGTTGCGGTAGTCCGTCGCGCGTTTCCCGTTCCACGAGCCGAAGACGGCCGCCGTCGCCAGCCTGAGCTGCTCGAGGGGATTGCTCGGGAAGGGCTCCCCGGTGTAGGTCTGGATGATCTGCTTGAACTGGTCGGTGACGGCTCGCCAATCGTCGGCCGAGAGCTTCGCGTCGACCTGCACACCGGCCTTCTCGCGGCGATCGCTGAGCACCGCCTCGAATACGCGATCGGGAACGCCCAGCACGACGCTGCCGAACATCTGCACCAGCCGGCGGTAGAGGTCGTAGACGAAGCGGGGGTCGCCGGTCCGGCCGACCATGCCCTCGGCTACCTCGTCGTTGAGTCCGATGTTGAGGATCGTGTCCATCATGCCGGGCATGGAGAACTTCGATCCGGATCGACACGAGACGAGCAGGGGATTGCCGGCGTCGCCGAAGCGGTTGCCCGTCGCTTTCTCGATGGCCTCGATGGCTGCAAGCTCCTGCTCCCACATGCCCCGCGGGAACTCCCCGCCGGCCGCGAGGAAGGCCTTGCAGCCGTCGGTCGTGACGGTGAAGCCGGGAGGAACGGGGGCGCCGAGGCGCGTCATGTCCCCGAGGTTCGCGCCCTTGCCGCCGAGCAGGGCCCGGACGGCGTCCCAGTCCCCGCCGAGGCGCGACTCGACGAACTCGACCTCGCTGAAGAGATAGACGTAGGTCGTGTTCTGGGGCGATCGGGTCATCGGTTGCCTCCGCGGTCGTCGCTGGCCAGATCAGAGGCTACCGCGCCTCGTTCGGACTCCGCTCGCGGGCTCCTTCCACTCCGAAGCTTCGCTCGCCTGCGGCTCGCTGCGCGGCGGCATTGCCGCCTTGCCTACTGAAGCTTCGCTCGCCTGCGGCTCGCT
>JAOTUO010000091.1 GCA_029863845.1 Myxococcales bacterium | reverse complement strand
AGGCCGGCTCGATCCTGGGGGGCGTCACGCGAGCCGAGCGGCGCAAGCTCGCCGAGTTCGGCCGGGAGCTGGGCCTGGCCTTCCAGCTCCGCGACGACGCCCTCGACTACGAAGGTGGGGAGGCGGCGCTCGGGAAGCCCCGCAACGCCGACATCCGCGAGGGGAAGGTGACGCTTCCGTTGCTGCTCGCCCTCAAGCGCTGCACGCCCAGCGAGCGGGAAGTGATCGCGTCGGTCCTCAAGAGCGCGGCGCGCGAAGCGGCACAGGCCGCTCTCGAGGGCGTCGAGTGGGAGAACGACCTGGACCTCGGTCCGGCCCTGGAGCTGGTCGAGCGCTACCGGGGAGTCGCCGACACGATTCGCCGCGCCGAGGCCCACATGGCCCGGGCGTCGGCTGCGATCGCTCCCTTCCCCGACGTTCGCGCCAAGACCGACCTGCTCGCAGCCGTGCAATTCACCGTGGGCCGGGATCACTAGCTCCGCCCACGTCGCTTCTCACCCCCGGTGGTCCCGGGAGAAACATCCCATGCAACGTGCAACTCGCCTCGCGCGGGCGCTCGCGCCCGCGTTCCTGGCGGCGGTGGGCCTCGCCCTGGCCGCCCTTCCCGCGTTCGGAGACGACGGGGCGTCGGGGCTCACCGGCGTCGTGAACGTGAACACGGCCACGGTCGAGGAGCTTCAGCTCCTGCCCGGCATCGGTGAGGCCCGGGCTCACGCGATCGTCGCACTGCGCAAGCAGCGCGGCGGCTTCAGGTCCGTGAACGATCTGCTGGAGGTGAAGGGCATCGGAGAGGCAGGACTCGATCGTCTGCGTCCCCACGTCACGGTGACGGGCAAGACGACCGCAACGCTGCGGTGAGCCCGAGGGGCCGGCGGTGCGGCTCGCCGGCCCCTGCATCCCGCCGCGGCCGCGCCTCCCGCTGGCGCGACGCCGCCAAGCGAAATACCACTTGGGTCATGCGTCTCCGGGCCCCGGTCGTCACGCTCGTCGCTCTGCTCGCGGCGGCGTCCGCCGGACGCGGCTCCGAGCCGCCGCCGATCGCCCGGCGGGTGGTGTCGCTGAATCCCTCCCTGACCGAGATGCTCGTCGCGATCGGCGCCGGGCCGGCGCTCGTCGGGGTGGACGAGTATTCGGCGCGGCTGCAGCCCGACCTGCGATCGCTGCCCACCGTTGGCGGCCTGTTCAACCCGAGCCTCGAGGCCGTGCTGGCGCTCGAGCCCGACCTCGTCGTGCTGGTTCCGGGCGCGCACCAGCGCGATCTGGCGCACCGGCTGGAGGTGCTCGGTGTCGTCGTGCTCCAGCTTCCCAACATCACGCTCGATCAGGTGCTCGGCTCCCTCGAGGCGCTGGGTCGGCGCGTGGGACACGGCGCCGAAGCCCGCGAGCGCGTGGCGGACATTCGCGGCGCCTGGCGGGAGGTCGAGCGGGAGGCCGCGGGCAGGCCGCGCGTGCGCGCCGTGCTCGTGATCCAGCGGGATCCCCTCTACGTGGTCGGTCGCGGCAGCTTCATCGACGCGATGCTCCGCGCCGCCGGCGGCGAGAACCCGGCCGCCGCCTTTCCGGAGCCCTACCCGCGTGCTGCGGTGGAGTGGCTCATCGAAGCCGCGCCGCAGGTGATCCTGGACGCCACCGATGACCCGGAGGAACCGCAGCGGCACTGGTCGCGCTGGCCGTCGCTCCCGGCCGTCGCCTTCGGGCGCACGCTCGCGATCCCGGCGGACATCGTACGACCCGGCCCCTACCTCGATCGCTCGCTGCGCTTGCTCGCCCGCGCGTTGCAGCGCCCGGGTCTCGAGACTCGCAAGCCGGCGCAGCCGGCGCGCAGCGAGCCAGAGGCGAGCGAAGTCGGAGGCGGGGAGCCGGCGCAGCCGGCGTTGGTGGCGCCGTGACCGTTCTGACACCTCGCCGCGTCGTGCTCGTGCTCCTCGCGATGCTGCTCGCGCTGCTCGCGGCGGCCTTCCTCGGCCTGGTCGCGGGGCCGAGTTCACTGGCGCCCGGCGACGTCGCCGCCGTGCTGCGCGGTGCAGACCCCACCAGCGCGGCCGCAGACATCGTGCTGCGGGTTCGGCTGCCGCGCGTCGTGCTGGGGATGCTGGTCGGCGCGTCCCTCGCGGTCTCTGGCGTGCTGTTCCAGGCGCTGCTGCGCAACCCCCTCGCGGACCCCTTCGTGCTCGGCATCTCCGGCGGCGCCGCGCTCGGCGCCATCCTCGTCCTCAGCCTGGGCGGCGCCGTGGGCCTGGGCTACGCAGCGGTTCCGCCCGCCGCCTTCGCCGGGTCCCTCTGCACGACCCTCCTGCTGTACGCCGTCGCGGGCATCCGGGGTCGCGTCTCGGCGACCCACCTGCTGCTCACCGGCGTCGTATTCAACGCGTTCGCGTCCGCGGCCATCGTGTTCCTGGCCTCGATCTCGGGTCTCATGGAAGGCGCGGGCGTATTCCTGTGGCTGATCGGGAGTCTTTCGGCGAGTCGCGTGGAAGTGGCGGGCTGGGTCGCCGTGTTTCTCACGGTGGGGCTCGGCTGTGCGATTCCCCTGGCTCGGAGCCTCAACCTGCTCACGCTCGGCGAGGAGTCGGCGCAGCAGCTTGGCGTGGACGTCGAACGCCACAAGCGGATCCTGCTCCTGGCGACGTCACTCATGGTGGGAGCGGCGGTCTCCGTGGCAGGGCTGATCGGTTTCGTGGGCCTCATCATTCCCCACCTGCTGCGTCTGCTGCTCGGGCCGGACCACCGGCTCCTGGTGCCCGCGGCGGCGCTGGGCGGCGCGGCCTTCCTCGTCGTCTGCGACGTCGTGGCGCGCACGCTGCTCGGCGGCCGCGAGCTTCCGGTCGGGGCGATCACCGCCCTCGCCGGGGGTCCGTTGTTCCTCTACCTCCTGCGGCGCCACCAGCTGCGGGCCTTCGCTCCATGAGCGCGGTGGCCACCGCTGCGGCCCCGCCGGCGCTCGCCTTCGACGCCGTGCGCCTGCGCATCGGCCTGAGCGAGATCCTGCGCGGGGTAACGCTCGAGCTCGGGCGGGGCGAGATGCTGGCCCTGGCCGGGCCGAACGGCTCGGGCAAGACGACGCTGCTGCGCGTCGCCTCCGGCGTCCTCCCGGCGAGTGCCGGGGGCGTGCGCGTGCGGGGACGCCCCGCGTCCTCGTACTCGCGTCGCGAGCTGGCGCGCGAGCTCGCCGTCGTGCCTCAGGACGCCCACGTCGCCTTCCCGTTTCGCGCCGGCGAGATCGTGCTGATGGGGAGGTCTCCCCACCTGGGGCCGCTCGGCTTCGAGACCGGAGCCGACATGAGGCTGGCGGAGGAGGCAATGGCGCGCGTCGGCATCGCGTCCCTGGCGGAGCGTTCGGTGCTCGAGCTCTCCGGCGGCGAGCGACAGCTGGTGCTGGTCGCCCGCGCCCTGGCCCAGGCGGCGGGGATCCTGCTTCTCGACGAGCCGACGGCGCACCTGGACCTCCGACACAAAATCGTGGTGCTCGACCTCTTGCGCGATTTCGTCCGTTCGGGTGGCAGCGCGCTCGTGGTCTCGCACGATCTGACTCTCGCGGCGCGCACCTGCGACCGGATCGCTCTGCTCCGGGAGGGCGCGCTGGTGGCGACCGGCGCACCGGCCGACGTGATCACCCCGGAGAACCTGAGGACGACCTTCGGGATCGATGCCGACGTGCTCGCCGCGCCCGATGGAGCGCCTTACGTCGTTCCCCGCGCTCCGGCAGCGGCCGGCCCGGCTGCGGGCTAGGTTCCGGACCCGATCGCCGGGCAGAGGGATCGGACGGATCGGCTGGCGCCCGGCGAGGAGGCGTGGATGGCCGGGACGAAGATCGATTCGGTGCGAGCTCGGGAGATCCTCGATTCGCGAGGCAACCCGACGATCGAGGTGGAGGTCGCGACCTCGGACGGCGCCAGCGGGATGGCGGCGGTTCCCTCCGGCGCCTCTACCGGGTCCCGCGAGGCGCTCGAGCTGCGGGACGGGGATCCCAAGCGCTACGGCGGCAAGGGCGTCCTGCGCGCCGTCGAGCACGTGCGCGACGAGCTGGGTCCCGCCGTCGTCGGCCGCTCGTTGTGCGGGCTCGAAGAGCAGGCCGAAATCGATCGCCTGATGATCGAGCTGGATGGGACGGAGACGAAGTCGCGTCTCGGGGCCAATGCCATCATCGGCGTCTCGCTGGCGGTCGCGCGGGCGGCCTCGGCCGCGGCGGGTATTCCGCTCTATCGCTTCCTGGGGGGTGACGGGGCGACGCTGTTGCCGACGCCGATGATGAACGTGCTCAACGGCGGGGCCCACGCCGACAACACGGTGGACGTTCAGGAGTTCATGCTCTTCCCGGTGGGGGCTCCCACCTTTGCCGAGGCGCTGCGCTGGGCGGCGGAGATCTTCCACGGCCTGAAGCGGGTGCTGCACAAGCGCGGCTACGCCACCGCCGTCGGTGACGAAGGCGGCTTCGCGCCCAACCTGAAGAGCAATCGGGAAGCCCTCGAGCTGATGCTCGCGGCGATCGAGCAGAGCGGGTACCGGCCCGGCGAGGACGTCGCCATCGCCCTCGACCCGGCGGCGAGCGAGTTCTATCGGGACGGTCGATACCGGCTCGAGGGCGAGGGCGCCCACCTCAGCAGCGCCGAGATGATCGCCTTCTGGGAGGATTGGGTGGCGCGCTACCCGATCGTGTCCATCGAAGACGGACTGGACGAATCGGACTGGGAGGGCTGGGCGGCCCTCACGCAGCGGCTGGGCGAGCGCATCCAGCTGGTCGGCGACGACGTGTTCGTCACCAACCCGAAGATCCTGCGGCGGGGAATCGAGGCCCGGTCCGCCAATGCGATCCTGATCAAGCTCAACCAGATCGGGACGCTGACCGAGACACTGGAGGCCATCCGCATCGCACGGGAGGCCGGATGGGCCTGCGTGGTCTCACACCGCTCGGGTGAGACCGAGGACACCACGATCGCCGATCTCGCCGTGGGAACCGGTTGCGGACAGATCAAGACGGGGTCGCTCTCGCGCTCGGATCGCGTGGCCAAGTACAACCGCCTGCTCCGGATCGAGGAAGAGCTCGGCGCGAGCGCTCGTTTCGCCGGGCGCGGGCCGCTCGCGGGCCGAGCGGCGACGGCGTAGCTGTGCGGCGCCGTCGCGTCGCGTGGCTGGCCGCCTGGGCGCTGGCCCTGCTCGGTGTCGCGACGCCGGTCGGCGCGGTGATCCCCAGTCCGTTGAAGCTCGCGGACGCCGCGGCGGAAGCCAACGATGCCGCCGGCCGGGCCGAGCCGCTGTGGTTCGAGGTCTCGCTGCGCATCGGCGAGGGCGAGCCCGTCGCCACGGGCAAGCTCGCGACCCACCCCACCGGCCTGGCCCGGCTCGAGCTGCACAGCCGCCGGGGCTTCGTCGAGCGGCATCTGTTGCAGGGCGACGCCTACACCGCCAGCCGCGACGGCCGCCCGCTCGAGAATCCCCGCCCCTTCCTCCCGCCGGTCTTCCTGCTCCAGGCGACCTCCGGGGCCGCCCTGCGCGCGGCGCTCGAGAGCTTCGGCGTTGCGGCGGACAAGGTGGTGCTCGGCCGCGTCGAGGAGCACGACTGCTACGTCTTCGGCGGGCGCCTGCCGCGCAAGCCGGGGGAGGAGGAGCGGAGGCTGCCCTCCCTGTGGGTGGACCTCGAGAGCTACGAGGTCGTTCGCGTCGACGGGCGCGACGGGGTGCGCTTCCGCTTCGGGCCCAGCGCCGATTTCGGCGGGGGGATCCGGGCGCCCCGCTGGGTCGGGATCGAGGCCCCGGGCCAGCCGCCGGCGCGGCTGGACGTGCTGCGGGTGGCTCCGGCCAACGCCCCGGCCGCGGCGTTCGGGACCGACTGGCTGACCGCTCCGCCGGCGCCCTGAGCCGGGCAGAATTTTCCCGCCTCGCCGCAATTCAAGGCTCATGCAACCCGACAGAAATACCGAATAGCCCTCTCGGCAGCTCCCCTGCGGCCCCGATTCCTGAACGATTCGGGGCGTTTCGGACCGCCGCCGACGTATCCGTGGAGGGTGTCATGGCCAGCAAGCAACGCTTGAACGTTCTCGTCGTCGACCGGGACGAGGGGAGCATCGCGGAGATCAAGAACTTCCTGACCGGCGAGGGCTACCAGGCCCAGACGCTCGCCGATCCCGAGCAGGTCATGTCGGAGATCAAGAAGGGGCGCTTCCAGCTGGTGCTGCTCGACGTCTCGCCGCCCGACGTCGGCGGGGTCGAGCTGCTCCAGAAGATCCGGGACGTCGACTCCGACGTCTGCGTGATCGCCATGACCAGCCTGCCGTCGGTCGAGGTCGCGGTCCGCACGCTCAAGCACCACGCCTTCGACTACATCCAGAAGCCGCTCGAGACGGACGAGCTGCGCGCGGTGATCCAGGCGGCCATACGCGAGAAGGGGCTGCTCGTCGATCTCGAGACGCGGCTGAACCAGGTCATCGGGGCGCGGCTGCGCGAGAAACGCACGGAAGCCGAGCTCACGCTCAAGCAGCTCGCCAATCGCACGGGGCTCTCGATCAGCCTGATCTCGCAGATCGAGCTCGGCAAGAGCGCCGCGTCCATGTCGACGCTGCACAAGCTCGCGACCGCGCTCCAGGTCCGGATGACCTACTTCTTCGAGACCGTGTGAAGCTTCCCGCGCGCCGCGGAGATTCCTGACAGCCCCGGCTCATCGGTCTACATTGGCGTCCGAGACGGGCGCGTGAGTTCGGTCGAAGCCAGGCGGCCGCCGGGCGCCGCTCGCGGGAGGGTTGCGGTGAGACCCCTCGATGCGGTGGGGATCGGCAGCATGGTCGTCGATCGCGTCCACCGCGCACCCCGCATCCTCGGCGGCGACGAGAAGGGGATCCTGCGCGAGGTCTCCGGCGGCGAACCGGTGCGGATCGCCGTGGGCGGTGTCGTTCTCAACCACCTGGGTTGGGCGGCGGCTCTGGGCCTGAAGACGGGGATCTTCGGCCGTCAGGCCGACGACGAGGGCGGACGCTTTCTGCGGGCGGCGATGGATCGCTTCGGGATCGAGCGCGACCTCGTGCTCGACGGATCCGCCTCTTCCGTCGCCGAGATCTTCGTCGACGACGCGGGCAGTCGCGCGATCTACATGGCCCCGGGCGCGACCGCGGAGACCACAGCGGAGCAGATTCGCCGCGATCACGCCGACTTCATCCGCCGCGCGCGCCGGCTGACCACCGAGGTCTCACAGCTTCCGCTCGCCGCCGCGCGCGAGGCGCTGGCCGTCGCGTGCGAGGCGGGGATCCCGACGGTGGTGGACCTCGACGTTCCGCCCTCGGACGCTCTGGTCGGACTCGGGAGCGAGGCGGAGCTCTTCGAGGTCCTGGGCGCCGCGTCGCTGCTCAAGCCGTCGAAGACGGCGGCGCGGGAGCTCGTTCCGGAGGCCGCCGCCGACGCGACCGCGCTGGCGCGCGCGGTTCGCTCCCGTTTTGGGAACGAGGCCGTCGTCGTGACCGACGGGGAGGCGGGCTGTGCGATCGCGGCCGAGGGCTTCGAGGGCTTCGTTCGCGCGGAGTCGGTCCGCGCGCTCGACACGACGGGCGCCGGCGACGCGTTTCTGGGCGGACTGCTCGTGGGGCTCCATCACGGACTGGCCTGGGAGGACGCCGGACGCCTCGCGAACGCCTGCGGTGCGGCCTGCGTCGAGAAGCTCGGCGCGTTCCCGGACGCCGCCGCGGCGGCGCAAGCGCGCGTCCTCGAGCTGTACGGGGGGCCGCCCCTGCGACTCGCGTCGCCGCCGCAGGATCGCGGGCCCGTCGCCGCGGCGGGTGGGGGCGGCGGGGAGGAGGCGCTCGCCGCCTTCGCGGTCGCGGTGGAAGAGGTGACGGCGTTGCGGGATCGCCTCAGCCCGTCGGCCTTCGACGCCGCGATCGCGCTGATCCGGCGGGCCGAGGCCGAGGGCGGCCGCGTTCACGTGACGGGCATCGGGAAGCCCGAGCACGTGGCGCACTACGCCACCGCGCTGCTGGCCTCGACCGGTACGCCGGCCACCTTCCTCCACGCCACCGAGGCGGTCCACGGCAGCGCGGGCCAGGTCGTCCCCGGCGACGTCGTGATCGCCATCAGCAACAGCGGCGAGACCGCCGAGCTGCGCGCTGGGGTGGAGGCGGTGCGGCGCATGCAGGCGCGGGTGCTCGCCGTCACCGGGAACCCCGAATCCTGGCTCGGCCGCGAGGCCGACGTCGTGCTCGAGGCCGGGGTCGCCCGCGAAGGCGGGGCGCTCGGTCTCGCGCCGCGCGCCAGTGTCGCCGCGGAGGTCCTGGTGCTGGCGGCGCTCGCCGCCGCCCTCGAGAAGGAGCGGGGCTTCACGAAGGCGGACTACAACCTGCGGCACCCGGGCGGGGATCTGGGCGAGCGCTCGCGTTCCTAGTCGGCCGTCTTGACGGTCAGGACCGGGCAGGGGGCCTTCTGGACCACCCGCTCGGCGACGCTCCCGAGCAGCAGGTGCTTCAGCCCCGAGAGGCCGTGGGTGCCGATCACGATCAGGTCGGCCGGCTGGCTGGCGGCTTCTTCGACGATCACGGTGGCGGGGTAGCCCTCGCGGACGACCTTCTCGACCTCGACGCCGCGCCGCTCGAGGTCCTCGGCGAAGCGGCTCAGTGACTGCTCCGCCTCGACCTTGACGTTGGTCCAGAAGTCCGGCGGCAGGTACGCGCCCTCGAGCTGCTGGAACTCCACCGGCAGGTGGTACGCGTGCATGAGAACGACGCGGCTGCCGTGCTCCCGGGCGAGGTGGGCGGCCCAATCGAGCACCACAGGGGCCTGGTCGGAGAAATCGAGCGGGACGAGGATGCACCGGATCTCGATGGCCATGGCCCCAAGCGTGCCGCGGACGGAACGCGGCGTCTACCCCGATTCGATCTCGTACACCCGCTTCCGCGGGTCCTTGCCGCCCCGCCGTCCCGATTGACGGCCGCCGGACCCGGCCGTACGCTCCGCGCTCTCTCGACGAATCCGGGGCCGTAGCTCAACTGGGAGAGCGCCGCGTTCGCAACGCGGAGGTTGGCGGTTCGATCCCGCTCGGCTCCACCACCCGCCGCTGCCCCCGAGACCGGCTAGTCATCGGCACCGTGGGGAGACTACGCTGGGGGGCGGCGGATCGGCGATGGTGCAGCGAGAGCAGCCCCCGGTGCAGGTCCCCGCGGTCGTGGCGGCGGGGGACGGGCGCGCCGCGAGGGCGGTCTACGGCGAGAGCAAGGTCTACCTCGAGGTCGGTGGCCGCCCCCTGGTGACCCACGTGGTGGCCGCCCTTCAACGGGTTCCCGAGGTCTCGGAGGTCTGGGTGGTCGGCGATGCCGAGCGCCTGGAGCCGATCTTCGGGAGGGACGAGATCCGGCGCGAGCGGGTCAAGCCGCTGCACATCGTCGGCCAGTTCCGCAACCTCTACGAGAACGCCTGGCAGACCTATCGCCGGCTGCTTCCCGGCGCCGGGCCGGAGGGGCGCGACCCGGGCGACGACGACCTCGACGTCCAGGTGCTCTACACCTCCGGCGACCTGCCCTTCGTGACGCCCCAGGAGATCTCCCAGTTCATCCGCCGCTCGCAGGCGCGGGGTTGTGACTACGCCCTGGGCGTCGTCACCGAGGAGGCCATGGAAGCGTTCTATCCCACGCCCTCCGGCGGCGAGGGCATCCGTATGGCGTACTTCAACGTGCGCGAGGGCCGCCTCCGGCAGAGCAACCTCCACCTGGTGCGCCCGGCGCGGATCATCAACCGCACCTACATCGAGGAGATGTACGAGAACCGCTACCAGCGCGAGTTCGGCAGCGTCGTCGCCATGGCCTGGCGATTGCTGCGCGCGGGGGGCTTCCGCGTCGTCGCCTATTACGCGCTGATGCACCTGGCCGGGGCCACCGATCGCCTCGGCCTGCGCCGGGTGTCGGACCGTCTCCGGCGGTGGATTGCGCTCGAGCGCACCGAAGCGGCCGTCTCGATGATGCTTCAGACTTCGTTTCGCTTCGTCCCGACCGATCTGGGCGGGGCTGCCGTCGACATCGACAACGAGCGCGACTGCGACGTCGCCCGGCGCCGCTACGACGAGTGGGTCAAGGCCCAGACCGGGCTCGCCGAGGCCCTGTGCGGGCCGCTCCCCCTGCCGCCGGGCGAGGCCCCCACCGCACCATGAAGGCCCTCGAGCAGGCGGCGGCGGTGCGCCGCGGCGCCGGCCTGTTCCGGATCGCGCACCGGGGTCTGGTCGCGGTCGAGGGTGCCGACCGCGTGCGCTGGCTCGACGGGATGGTCTCGAACGACGTCGCCGCGCTCGCGGAGGGGCCGGAGCGGTCGGGTTGTCAGGCCCTGCTCCTCACGCGGCAGGGCCGCATCGTGGCCGACCTCCAGGTTCTGTGGCGAGAGGCCGCGCTGTGGCTGGACACGGAATCCGGAGCCGTCGCTGCGCTGATGGAGCGGCTGGAGCGTCACATCATCGCGGATGCCGTGACGCTCGCGGATCGGAGCGGGGCCTTCGCGCGCCTGGGCCTGGAGGGTCCCGCCGTGCCGGCGATTCTCGAACGCGCGCTGGAGGCGCCGCTGTCGCTCGCGCCCGACGCCTGCGCGGACGTCCGCCTGGCCGGCGTTCCCGGGGTCGCCGCAGCCTACGGCTGGAGCGGCGAGGCGGCGTTTCAGCTCTTCGTTCCCGCCGAGGCCGGCGAGTCCGTCGCCGCGGCCCTCGGGGAGGCTGGTGCGGCCGAGGGGTTGGTCGAGGCGGAAGCCGAAGCCCTCGAGATCCTGCGGATCGAGGCCGGACGGCCCCGGCTCGGAGCCGACCTCGACGAGAGCGTGCTCCCGGCCGAAGCGGGGCTCGAGCGCGCGATCTCCACCCTCAAGGGCTGCTACACCGGCCAGGAGGTCGTCGCGCGGCTGGCGTCGCAGGGGCAGGTTGCCCACCAGCTCGTCGGGCTCTCGAGCGAGGGTCCCGCGCTGCTCGCGGTGGGGTCCGCGGTCCGGGCCGGAGAGCAGCGAATCGGCGAGGTGACCAGCGCCTGCCTCTCTCCGGTGGCCGGTGCGATCGCGCTCGCCTACGTGCGCCGTTCCCACGCCGACCCCGGCACGGAGGTCTCGGCCGGGGGCGCGACCGCGCGGGTCGTGGCGCTGCCCTTCGTCGCGGGGGGGTCGTGAGCGCGGCTACCGCCGGCGTCCTGGTCGTGTTCGCGAAGGCGCCGCGCGCCGGTCGGGTGAAGACGCGCATGGTGCCCCCCCTGACGCCGGCGGAGGCGGCCGGGCTCTACGCGAGCCTGCTCGCGGACGTCCTGGAGGCCAGCGCGCGCTTCGCGCGCGAGCTGGGCCTGGAGGCGCTGGTGACGGTGCACCCGGCGGCGACGTGCGGAGAGATCGCGCGCATCGCGCCGCCGGGCTTTCGCGTGGTGTCGCAGCGCGGGGCCGATCTTGCCCAGCGCATGAGCTGGGCCGCGCGCGAAGCCGCGGCGGCGGGCGCCACCCGCATCCTGCTGCGCGGCAGCGACAGCCCGCTGCTCGGCGGCGCGAGCGTCGCGCGCGCGCTGGCGGCGCTCGACGCCCACGACATCGTACTGTGTCCCGATCTCGACGGCGGCTACAGCCTGGTCGGCCTGCGGCGGCCGGAGCCCGGGCTCTTCGATCATCCCATGAGCACGCGCTCGGTGCTGGACGACACGCTCGCACGCGCCGCCGAATTGGGACTGCGCGCGCGCGTGGAGGCCGCGAGCTTCGACCTCGACACGATCGAAGACCTGCGCCCGCTCGCCGCCCTGCGCTCGCGCCCGCATGAAACGCTTTTATGTAGACACACCTTGGAGTATGCGGACGAGCACGACCTGTGGCGGTATCTGGGCGGGCCGGGTCGCGGTGGGAGGGCGTCCGGACGCTGACCCGCAGCGGCGAGAAGGGGGGTGAATCCCCCCACATCGCCCCGGTCTCCGCGTGATACCTGGGTTTTCTCCGCTGAACCTGCATTTGCGGTGCCGCCGGAGATGCGGTAGATGGCACAGGGAACCCGTGGCGCTGGATGGTGGGTTATCGGGGAACGTGCGCGGAACGGCGACCCGGTGTCGAGCGGCGCAGTCGACGGTGGCGCGGTGGAACAAGGTGTCATCGCGTCCCGCGGCTTTTCCCCCCCAAGCTGAAGGATCACGATAACGATTGCCTTCTGCGCCGGTCCCCGTGAAGCGGGGCATCGGCTTCGCATCCATGTGGGCGCCGGAAGGTTGATCGGCTCAAGAGGAGGCGAGAGAGCCCTATGCGATCCTGGAAGACACTCGTCGCAGCCGCAGCCGGCCTGATGCTGGCGCCGCAGCTGGCGACAGCAACCGAAGTCGAGGAGCAGCTCCGCCAGATGCAGGAGCGGATGGCGCAGCTCGAGGACAAGCTGGCGGCCCAGACGGACCAGCTCGACATCGCCGAGCAGCGCGCCGAGCAGCAGCAGCAGCTGATCCAGGAGGCGGGCCTGAACGACGCAGCGGCCGGCTCAGCGCTCTCGCGCTTCCTCGAGCAGGTCGAGTTCTCCGGCGTCGTGGCCGCGAGCTACAACTGGAACTTCAACCACCCCCGCGCCTTTGCGATGGCGGACGCCAACAACGTAAACTTCAATGACGGCAACGACTTTCCAGGAACGGGTGCCACGAACGGCGGGGATGACCTTGCTTATGACGGCGGGCTGAACAACGGTGAGCTGGGCCTGACGGCGCCCTTCCACAGCAACCCCAACACGTTCCAGATCGACCAGCTGCTGTTCTCGATCATGAAGCCGGCGACGGTGGAGAGCCGGGGCGGCTTCGGGGTCGACCTAGCCTACGGCGCCTCGGCCGACGCCCTGCGCAACTCCGGTTGCGGCGACTTCGATGACGTCTACGACTGCAGCGGGGGCAGCAATACCGGCGATCTCAGCTTCCTGTACCAGGCCTACGTGGAGTACCTGGCGCCGATCGGGAACGGGGTGCTGATCAAGGGCGGCCGCTTCGAGACGATCACCGGTGCCGAGGTGTTCCGGGCCGACCAGAACCTGAACGTCACGCGCGGACTCCTCTACGCGATGCAGCCGACCAGCCACACGGGCGTGCTGATCTCGGGCGAGGTCGCCAGTGGCGTCACCCTGGCGGCTGGAGTCGCCAACGACACCACGAACACGATGGCCGACAGCGATTCGAGCAAGGCGGCCATCGGCCAGATCGCGTGGTCGGGCGAGACGGCGGGTCTCAGCCTGAACGTCATCAGCGGCGGCGACGCCATCAACCCGCTCGGGACTGTCGTGAACCCCGTCGTGGGCAACAACCACGACCGCGTCACCCTCGTGGATGTGGTGGCGACCTGGGATCCCTCGGACAGGCTGTCGATGTGGACCAACTTCGACTACTACTTCTACAACCAGACAGGGAATGGGGGGGGCAACAGCATCAACTTCTGGGGCCTGGCGGCCGCGGGCC
>JAOTUO010000090.1 GCA_029863845.1 Myxococcales bacterium | reverse complement strand
CGCTGGGCGCCGACGGGCTGAGCGATGCCGTCGCGCAGATCCGCGGCCTGCTGCGGACGACGGACTTCATCGCGGCCGTGGGCGCGAACTGCTTCAGCGTGATGCTCGCGGAGGCGGATGCCCTGGGGGCGGCGGTCCTCAAGCAGCGGGCCCAGCGCGCGCTGGAGGATTTCGAGGACGACGACGGGCGGCGGCCCCACCTGGCCGCGGCGACCTTCCCCGCAGACGGCACGCAGCTCGAGACGCTGACGCAGGTGCTCGACGAGCGCCTGGAGGAAGAGCGGCACAGCCCCGTCGGGCGCCTGGGACTGGAGCGCATGGCCTTCGCCCAGAGCCTGGAGACGCTGCTCGGCGAGGGCGAGGTCGAGCGCCCCGAGACCGCCGTTCAGATCACGCGCTTCCTCCTCGCCGAGGTGGGGCGACGGGCCCGCCATCGCGGGATGCTGTTCCTGGCGCCCGGGGAGCCCCTCTCGGAGTCTGTGAGCGAGGGGCTCGCGCGGTTGGGGGACCACGGGGTGACCACCGAGATCGTCGTCATCGCCGATGCGGAGCGGATGACGCGCAACACGCCGCCGCTCACCCGGGTGTCCCCCGCACGGCTGCCCGGCGTCCCGCCCTTCCTGATCCACTTCGGCGACGGACCCAGCTACGCCATGGTGCGGGACGAGAAGGAGGCAGAGTGTGGAGTGAGGCTCTTCCACACCAGCGATCGCAGCATCGTCGAGTACCTGGCGTTTCGGCTTCAGACCGAGCTCTCGGCCTCCAGCGCGGCGGACGAGGACACCCAACGCATGGAGGTCGAGCGGGCCGAGATCGGGGAGCCCGCGTGACCGGCGCGGTGCTCGTCGCCGACGCCGACCGCGACCGCGGCAAGGCCATCGTCGACGCCTGTGCGGCCCGCGGCATCGACTGCGAGGCCACCGGTCAGGGCGCCGAAGCGCTCGAGATCGCGCTGGCGGACGGGCCCGCCGCGATGGTGGTCGAGCTCGATCTGCCGCTCATCGATGGGCCGATGCTGTCCTCGATCCTCCGGGCCAATCCCCGCACCCGGGACATCCGACTGCTCTTCCTCGGCGGCCAGCCCGGCGATGCCGACCGCACCGACCTGGACGGCGACGTCATGCTGCCCCCGATCGATCCCCAGCGCGTGGCCCGGCGCGTACAGGTCTTGTTGATGCAGCGCAGCGCGCAGGAGTCAGTCCCGGAGGAGCGCGTCGATCCGGGCGGGGTGGAAGGCCAGATCTCCCAGATCTCGTTGGGGGACCTGCTCGAGCTCTTCCACGGCGGGCGCAAGACGGGGACCATCGAGCTGACCCGCGGCGAGTCGGACGCGGTGGGGCGCGTGGTGCTGAGCGCGGGCGACGTGATCCACGCCGAGGCCGGCGCCGCCCAGGGCGCGAAGGCCTTGTATCGCCTGCTGACCTGGGACCGCGGGAGCTTCGCGTTCAAGCCGGGGCCCGTATCCGCCTCGCCGACCATCCATTCGTCGACGCGGACGCTCCTGCGGGAGGGCCGGCGCCAGATCGAGGAGTGGAAGCAGGCGGCCTTCGAGCTGCCGCCCGGCGACGCCCACGTCGCGCTCACGGTCCCCCGCGGCTCGCTTCCGAACGTGATCCACCCCATGACGCAGGAAGTCCTCGTCGTGCTGGAGCACTACTCCCGCGTCCGCGACATCCTGGACCACTGCGCGTACCCGGATTACCAGGTGCTGCGCACGCTGCACACGCTGATCGAGCGGGGGATGCTGGCGCTGCGCTCCGCAACGGGCGCCTTCGGGGAGACGTCTGCTTCGGGGCTTTTCACCCCGGCGCAGGTCGGCCGCCTGCGCGAGTGGCTCGACGTCTCGCGGCCCCGCGGCGGGGCGGCGCCCGACGCCAAGCTCCTGGTCGTGGCGGCGGACGCCCGGGTGCGCACCGAATTCGCGGTTCTTCTGGAGGATACCCCGGACGTCGAGATCGACGCGCGGCTGGCGGCGGGGGCCTTCTCCGTCGATGATCTCGCAGCGCTCGGGCGCGTCGCCGTCGACACGGAGGTCGGCATCGAGATCGTGCACGTTCCGGCCGCCGAGCGCTTTGCACCGATCTGGCCCGTCGTCGGCCACGCCGCCCTGGGCACGGTCTTCGTACTCGCGTCCCCGGTGGAAGAGGCCACCGCGTCGATCCAGCGCGTGGAGCAGGAAATCCGCAAGCTGCCCCGCTCGCGCGTCTTCCACGTGGTGCTGCTCGAGAAGGGCGACCGCGACGCGCAGGAGACGCTGCGGCAGCACCTCGATCGGCTCGAAGAGGGATCCCTCTTCCTCGTGCCTCTCGAGAACGCCGAGAAGGCCCGCGTGCTGATCCGCGACCTGTTCGCGCGCATCGTTCCCTGACGCGCGCGGCCGCGCCGGTTGACCGACGGGAAGACAGCCATTAGACTCGGCGCCCATTCTGGGGGTCGGCGTCACGCACCCCTTTGCCACGCCGCCGGGTCGACATGGACGAGAGCCCGATTCGCCAGGGATTGACGTTCGACGACGTCCTCCTGGTGCCCGGCGCCAGCGACGTGCTGCCCCCCGAAGTCGATCTGCGCACGCAGTTCACCCGCGAGATCGCCCTGAACATGCCGCTCGCCTCGGCGGCCATGGACACCGTCACCGAGCACGAGACGGCGATCTGCATGGCGCAGAACGGTGGCATCGGCGTCATCCACAAGAACATGCCGAGCGCCGCGCAGGCGGGCGAGGTCGACAAGGTCAAGCGCTCCGAGTCGGGAATGATCATCGACCCGATCACGATGCGGCCGGAGCAGCGCATCTACGAGGCGCTCGAGGTGATGGCGCGCTACCGCATCTCGGGCGTCCCGGTGACGCGCGACGGCAAGGCCGTGGGCATCCTCACCAACCGCGACCTGCGCTTCGTACGCGACACCCAGCAGGAGATCTCGCGGGTCATGACCTGCGAGAACCTGGTCACGGTTCCGCCGGGCACCACCATGGAGCGGGCCAAGGAGCTGCTGCACGAGCACCGCATCGAGAAGCTGCTGGTGGTGGATGCCGACGGCACGCTGAGCGGCCTCATCACGATCAAGGACATCGAGAAGAGCGAGCGTTACCCGCACGCCTCCAAGGACGGCCTGGGGCGCTTGCTGTGCGGGGCCGCGGTCGGCGTCGACGAGGACGCGCTCGAGCGCGGCCAGGCGCTGGCCGACGCCGGGGTCGACGTGATCGTCGTCGACACGGCGCACGGCCACTCCGGCGGCGTGCTGCGGACGATCGCGGAGCTGCGGCGCATCTTCTCCGACCTGCCGATCGTGGGTGGCAACGTCGCCACGCCGGAGGGCGTCGAGGCGCTCGTCAAGGCCGGCGTCTCCGGAGTCAAGGTCGGCGTGGGGCCGGGATCGATCTGCACGACCCGCGTCGTGGCGGGCGTGGGCGTGCCCCAGTTCACCGCGGTGCTGGACGCCGCGCGGGTCGCGGCCCGCAGCGGCGTGCCCCTGATCTCCGACGGCGGGATCCGCTTCTCGGGCGACGTGGTCAAGGCGCTTGCCGCGGGGGCCAGCACCGTGATGATCGGCGCGCTGTTCGCCGGCTCCGACGAGGCGCCGGGCGAGGTCGTCCTCTACCAGGGGCGCTCCTACAAGGTGTACCGCGGCATGGGATCGATCGGCGCCATGACCGACGGCAGCGCCGACCGCTACTTCCAGACCGACGTGCGCGATGCCAGCAAGCTGGTGCCCGAGGGGATCGAGGGGCGCATCCCCTACCGCGGTCACCTCACCAGCAACATCCACCAGCTTCTCGGGGGGCTGCGTTCGGGCATGGGCTACATCGGCGCCGCGAACCTGGCCGAGCTGCGCAACCGCGCCCGCTTCGTACGCGTCTCCTCCGCGGGACGGCAGGAGGGTCACGTCCACGACGTGATCATCACGAAGGAAGCCCCGAACTACCGGATCGAGTAGAGTTCCGTCCGCCCCCGACGCTGATTTCCGGCCTCCCTCCGGGCCGCTCGACAACCAGGACGCAGACGGCCCATGCCCTCCGCCCCCCACGCCCGCGACCTCGAGCGCGATCGCATCCTCGTGCTCGACTACGGCTCCCAGTACACGCAGCTGATCGCGCGCCGCATCCGCGAGCAGCACGTCTACTGCGAGATCCAGCCGGGCGACCTCGACGCGGCGGCCGTGCTCGCCTGGGACCCCGCGGGCATCGTGCTCTCGGGTGGGCCCGCCAGCGTGCTCGATCCCGACGCGCCGGGCTTCGACCCGGCGCTGCTCGACCTGGGTCGGCCGGTGCTCGGCATCTGCTACGGCCTGCAGCTGCTGGCGCATCGGCTGGGCGGTGTGGTGGAGCCCGACGACGACCGCGAGTACGGGCGGGCGCTGCTCAAGGTCGAGCGCGACGACCCGCTGCTGGCCGATCTGCCGGGCGGGGCCGAGCGCGTGGTGTGGATGAGCCACGGCGATCGCGTGCTGCGGCTCCCGCCGGGCTTCGTCGTGCTCGGAACCAGCGAGAGCTCGCCCTTCGCGGCCGTGCGCCACGCGGAGCGCCCGGTCTGGGGGCTGCAGTTCCATCCCGAGGTCGTCCACACCGACGGCGGCCGCCAGATGCTCGCGAACTTCGTCCACCGGATCTGCGGCTGCGAGGCCTCTTGGACCATGGAGGCCTTCGTCGAGCAGGCGATCGCCGACATCCGCGAGCAGGTGGGCGGGGCCCGGGCCGTGTGCGGGCTGTCCGGTGGCGTCGACTCGTCGGTGGCGGCGGCCCTCGTCCACCGCGCGATCGGCGACCAGCTCACCTGCATCTTCGTCGACAACGGGCTGCTGCGTCAGGGCGAGCGCGGCGAGGTGGAGCGCATCTTCCGCGACAGTCTGGGCATCCCGCTCGTGACGGTGCGCGCCGAAGACCGCTTCCTGTCGGCGCTGGCCGGGGTGGAGGATCCGGAGCGCAAGCGTCGCATCATCGGCCACCGCTTCATCGAGGTCTTCGAGCAGGAGGCGCAGCGACACGGCGGGGCCGACTTCCTGGTCCAGGGGACGCTCTACCCCGATGTGATCGAGAGCGTGTCGGTGCGGGGGCCCTCGGCGACGATCAAGACCCACCACAACGTGGGCGGCCTCCCCGAGCGGATGCGCCTGCGCCTGGTGGAGCCCCTGCGCGAGCTTTTCAAGGACGAGGTGCGCGAGGTGGGGCGGCGCCTCGATCTGCCCGAGGCCGCCGTCGGCCGCCATCCGTTTCCCGGGCCCGGGCTGGCCATCCGCATCGTGGGGGCGGTTACGGCCGAGCGGCTGGCGGCGCTGCGCGGCGCGGACGCCATCGTCACCGAGGAGGTCCGGAATGCCGGCCTCTACGACGCGCTGTGGCAGGCCTTCGCGGTCTTCCTGCCGATCCAGAGCGTGGGCGTGATGGGCGACGAGCGCACCTACGAGAACGCCATCGCCGTGCGCTGCGTCACGTCCGTGGACGCCATGACCGCCGATTGGGCGCGACTGCCGGATGCGGTGCTGGGCTCGATTGCGAGCCGCATCATCAACGAGGTGAAGGGTATCAACCGCGTGGTCTACGACGTCTCCTCCAAGCCCCCCGCCACGATCGAGTGGGAATAGGCGCGGTGGCGGTCACCCCGTTCGTCCACCTCCACCTGCACAGCCAGTATTCGCTCCTGGACGGGGCCATCAAGATCCAGCCGCTGTTCGCGCGCGCCCGGGCGCTGGGCATGCCCGCCGTGGCGCTCACGGACCACGGCAACCTGTTCGGAGCGGTGGAGTTCTACGAGCAGGCGCACCGGGCAAAGGTCAAGCCGATTCTCGGTTGTGAGGTCTATGTGGCCGCACAGTCGCGCTTCGACAAGGAGGCGCGCGAGCGGGACGACAGCGGCTTCGACGCCATCAGCCATCTGCTGCTGATCGCCATGAACGAAACCGGCTACCGCAACCTCATGGTCCTGGTCTCCAAGGGCTACCTGGAGGGCTTCTACTACCGCCCGCGCATCGACCTCGACCTCCTGCGTGCCCACTCCGAGGGGCTGATCGCGACCTCGGGCTGTCTCTCCTCGATGGTCTCGCGGGCCATCACGAGCGGGCAGGGCGAGACCGCCTGGCGCCTGGTGGAGGAGTTCGCGAGCCTGTTCCCGGACCGCTACTACCTGGAGCTCCAGCGCCACGGCATCGGCGACCAGGACCGGGTGAACGCCGAGCTGTTCCGGATGTCCGCCGACCTCGGCCTGCCGCTGGTCGCCACCAACGACGCGCACTACCTCGAGCAGGGCGATCACCGCCACCACGAGGCGCTGCTGTGCATCGGCACGGGAACCCACCTCGACGACCCGAAGCGCTTCCGCTTCAACGGCGAGGGCTTCTACCTCAAATCCGGCGACGAGATGGCGGAGGTCTTCCGCGATCATCCCTCGGCCGTCGCGAACACGCTCGAGATCGCCGAGCGCTGCAACGTGGATCTGGGGCTCGACTCCCGGGTCTACCACCTCCCGGAGTTCCAGGTCCCTGCGGGGTCGACCCGCGAGGAGGTGCTCGAGCGGCAGGCGTGGCAAGGCCTGCGGGGGCGCCTGGGGCTCGCGCCCGACGAGCCGGTCCCGCCCCGCTGCGCCGAGTACGCCGAGCGCCTGCAGCACGAGCTCGGCGTCATCAACTCGATGAGCTTCGCCGGCTACTTCCTGATCGTCGCCGACTTCATCGACTTCGCGCGCCGCAGCGCGATCCCGGTGGGGCCGGGGCGCGGCTCCTCGGCGGGCAGCCTCGTCGCCTACGCGCTGGGGATTACCGGTGTGGATCCCATCGAGTACGACATCATCTTCGAGCGCTTCCTGAACCCCGAGCGGGTCTCGATGCCCGACATCGACGTCGACTTCTGCATGCGGGGACGCGACCGGGTGATCCGGTACGTGGCCGAGAAGTACGACGGCGAAGGCTACGACGGCAAGCGCGTGGCGCAGATCATCACGTTCGGGAAGCTGCAGGCGAGGGCGGTGATCCGCGACGTCGGGCGCGCGCTGGGCATGCCCTACGGCGAGGTGGACCGCATCGCCAAGCTGGTTCCCGGTACCGTCGGCATCACGCTGGAGCAGGCGCTCCAGCAGTCGCCGGAGCTGCGTTCGCGCACCGAATCCGACGGCCAGGTGGCCCGCCTGCTGGAGACGGCGCAGAGCCTCGAAGGGCTCACCCGCCACGCCTCGACCCACGCCGCGGGCGTCGTGATCGGGACCCGGCCGCTGATCGAAACGGTCCCGCTGTACCGCGATCCCAAGTCCAAGGACATCGTGACGCAGTTCGACATGCGCTGCGTCGAGAAGCTGGGACTGATCAAGTTCGACTTCCTCGGCCTCAAGACGCTGACGACGATCGCCGACACGGAACGACGCATCCGGGAGGGAGGCCTGCCCGGGTTCGAGATCGAGAAGGTCCCCCTGGACGACGAGGCCACCTACGAGCTGCTCGCCGGCGGCGACACGGAGGGGGTGTTCCAGGTCGAGTCGCCCGGCATGACCGATCTCGTGGTGAAGCTCAAACCGCGCGCGTTCAAGGAGCTGATCCCGATCGTCGCGCTCTACCGGCCGGGGCCGCTCGGCTCGGGAATGGTCGACGACTACGTGAACCGCAAGCACGGCCTCCGGCGGGTCGAGTACCTGCTTCCGGAGCTCGAGGAGCTCACGGCGGAGACCCTGGGCGTGATCGTCTACCAGGACCAGGTGCTTCGCATCGCCAACCGGCTGGCGGGCTACAGCCTGGGCGAGGCCGACCTGCTGCGCGTGGCCATGGGCAAGAAGAAGGCCGCCGAGATGGCGAGCCAGCGCGAACGCTTCGTTTCGGGCTGCGTCGAGCGCGACATCGACCAGCGCAAGGCCGAAGAGGTGTTCAAGCTCATGGCGGAGTTCGCGGGCTACGGCTTCGCGAAGTCGCACTCCACGGCCTACGCCCTGATCACCTACCAGACGGCCTATCTCAAGGCGAACCACCGCCAGGAGTACCTGGCGGCGCTGATGACCACGGAGTCGGGCAAACACGAGAAGCTGGCGCGCTACATCGACCACGCCCGCCACCTCGGCGTGGACGTGCTCGCTCCCGACGTGAACGAGTCGGAGCAGGCCTTCACCGTCGTGGCGGAGGGCATTCGCTTCGGCCTGTCCGGCGTCAAGAACGTGGGCGCCGGGGCCATCGACTGCATCCTCGAGGCCCGCCGCCCGCAAGCCGGCGCCGCCGAGCCGAGATCGAACGGGTTCGATTCGATCTTCGACTTCGCCCGACGCGTCGACAGCCGCAAGGTCAATCGCCGCGTCGTCGAGAGCCTGGTCAAGTGCGGCGCCTTCGATTCGCTCCACGCCGAGCGCGCCGGCGTGTGGGCGGCGCTCGACACGATCCTCGAGGCCGGCGCCGCCTCCCAGCGCGACCGCGAGATCGGCCAGGCCAGCCTGTTCGGCGGTCCGCAGGGCGCCGCCGCGCCCGAGCCGTCCCTGCCGGACACCGCGGCCTGGACGGACCGCCAGCGCCTCGCCTACGAGAAGGAGGTGCTGGGCTTCTACGTCACCGGGCACCCGCTGGCCGCCGTCCAAGGCGAGCTCGAGCGCTTCACCGACATCCGCGCGGGGTCCACGCAAGGCCGCGAGGGACGCGAGGTGCGGGCCGGGGGGCTGCTCACCGAGCTGCGCGAGACGCGGACCCGCCGCGGAGCGCTGATGGCCTTCGGCAAGCTCGAAGACCTCGAGGGGACCTTCGACCTCGTGATCTTCAGCGAGCCCTATCAGCAGCACGCGAAGCTGCTCAAGAGCGCCCTGGCCGATGCCGCCGGGTCCGGCCCGGCGCCGCTGGTGATCGCTGGGAATCTCGAGCCCGGGGACACGCCGAAGATCCTGGTCCGCGAGGTGATCGCGCTCGACCGCGCCGAGGAGCGCCTTTCCTCCCAGCTGTGCGTGCGGCTGGTCGCCGACGAAGCCACCCCCGACCGCATGACCGCGCTGCGCAGCGTGCTGGAGCGGCAGCCGGGCGACTGCGGCGTGGCCCTTCACGTGGTGATTCCCGGCGAAAGCGAGACGGTCCTGCGGCTCTCCAACCCGGCGGGCGTGCGCCCGGACGCTACGCTGTGCCGGGACGTGGACGCGTTGTTCGGCCGCGGGGTGACGGAGATCCTGGCGTGAGGCGCCGGCGAGAGGGCCTGGTGCCGTTCGCGCTCGCCGCCGCGCTTGCGGCCTTCGCCACGGCGGCCGCCGCCGAGGTGCGCCGCGTGGAGGCGGTGGGCGCGGTGCCGGTCGGCGGGGAGGTCGCCGCGACGCAGCCGCCGCGCGACGCCGCGGTGCGCGCGGCGCTTCGGGAAGCGGTGCAGCGGCTCGCGCTGGAGCTGCTCTCGGGGGATTTCGACCCGATCACGGCGGAGCCGGCGATCGCCAAGGCGCTCGGCGACGATCCCTTCCGCTACGCCACGCGCTTCCGCATCCTGGAAGACCGCGGGGAACGGCCCGCGCTCTTCGTCGAGGAATCTGGAGCGGCGAGCGAGTACGTCGTCGTCGTGGAGGCGCACCTCGACCTCGAGCGGATTCGTCAGCGCATGGCCGCAAACGGGCTGGTTGAACCCGCGGGGGAGGTGCGCCGGGTCCAGATCTTCGTGATCGCAGAAGGGCTGGATCGCTACGGGGCGTACGCCGCCCTGCGCCGGGCCCTGATCGAGGGGGCGCGCGTGCGCTCGGCGCAGCCCGTGGCGATGGAGCGCGGCCGCGCGGTGCTCCGGGTGGTCGCAGATCGCGAGGCCAACGCGCTGCTCGAGGACCTGCTCGCGGCGGCGCCCCCCGACCTGCGGATCGTTCCGCTGTCCGTGGACGCCGAGACGATCCGGCTGCGGGTGCGGAACGTGACGGGGTCGCCCGCGGCGGCCGGCTCGGCGGGGGGGGGCCGGTAGCGGGCCCGGCGCGATTGACACTCCACAGCGAAATCGGTATTGATTCCGCGTCCTTACAAACGGACAGGCACGTAGCTCAGTGGGAGAGCGCCGCCTTGACACGGCGGAGGTCGGCGGTTCAATCCCGCCCGTGCCTACCAGAAGCCGGATCGGCGGGACCGCGAACGGCGCGGGACCGCGCCGGGCGGCGACAGCGTACTTCGAAGACAGCGACAGCATGAACCGCCCGCGTCCATGACCGAGATTCGCATCCGCCTGCCGGACGGCAAGACGCTGGCGATCCCCAAGGGCGCGACGGTCCTCTCCGTCGCGGAGCGGATCGGCCCGCGCCTCGCCCGCGACGCGCTCGCCGGCCGCATCGACGGCCGCCTGGTCGACCTGCGCGAGCCGCTGGAGGAGGACGTCGCCCTCGAGATCGTGACCGCCCGTGACCCGTCCGCCGGCGAGATCGTCCGACACTCGGCCGAGCACGTCATGGCCGACGCCGTGAAGCGCTTGTTTCCGACGGCGCAGATCGACGTGGGGCGCAGCGATCACTCCCAGAAGTTCCAGTACGACTTCCGGGTGGAGCGCCCCTTCACGCCCGAGGACCTCGAGCGGATCGAGAAGGAGATGGGTACGATCGTCGCCGAGAACGCCGCCTTCTCCCGCGAGGAGATGACGCGCGAGGAGGCGAAGGCGCTGTTCCGGAGCCGGGACGAGGACCTCAAGCTTTCCCGCCTCCAGGACATCCCCGAGGACGAGGCGATCACGGTATTTCGCCACGGTGATTTCGCGGACCTCTGCCGCGGTCCCCACGTCCAGCGCGCCGAGCAGATCGGGGCCTGGAAGCTGCTCGAGGTCGCCGGCTCCTACTGGCGCGGCGACGAGAGCAACCCGATGCTGCAGCGTATCTACGGCACGGCTTTTCCGACGCGCCGGGAGCTCGAGGCGCACCTCGAACGCCTCGAGGAGGCCCGCCGCCGCGATCACCGACGCGTCGGGGTCGCGCTGGAGCTCTTCTACGTCGATCCGATCTCGCCCGGCTCGCCGTTCTATCTGCCGAAGGGCGTCGTCCTCTACAACGGGCTCGTCGACTTCATGCGCTCGCTCTACCCCCGCTACGGCTACCAGGAGGTGATCACACCCCAGATCTTCCGCACGGAGATCTTCAAGACCTCGGGGCACTACGAGCTGTTTCGCGACGACATGTTCCTGATGGAGGGGGACGAGGGCGAGGAGATCGCGCTCAAGCCCATGAACTGTCCCGGGCACTGTCAGATCTTCAGCAGCCGCAAGCACTCGTATCGCGAGCTTCCGGTGCGCTACGCGGAGTTCTCGCGCCTGCACCGCAACGAGCGCAGCGGCACGCTGACGGGGCTGTCGCGCGTTCGCTCCATGGCCCAGGACGACGCCCACATCTTCTGCGAGCCCGAGCAGATGCCCGCGGAGCTCGACGCCTTCTTCGCGATGACCGCCGAGGTCTATGCCGCCCTCGGTCTCGAGGGTGTCGCGGTCGCCGTCTCGACCCGGGCGGAGCGCTACGCGGGCGATCCCGCCGATTGGGATGTCGCGGAACGGACGCTGGTGGAGGCGGTCGAGCGGGCGGGCTACGCGTGCGCGATCAAGCCGGGCGAGGCCGCCTTCTACGCGCCGAAGGTGGAGTTCGACTTCCGCGACGTGCTGGACCGGCCGTGGACGCTGGCGACGCTCCAGATCGACGTCGCCATGCCCACCCGCTTCGGCCTGCGCTACGTGGGGCGCGACGGCGGCATCCACCGGCCCGCCATGCTCCACCGGGCGATCCTGGGGTCGCTCGAGCGCTTCATCGCGCTCTACATCGAGCAGACCGGCGGCGACTTCCCCCTCTGGCTCGCGCCGCTGCAGGTGCGGGTCCTGCCGATCGCGGAGCGCCACCTGGGCTACGCGCGCCGCGTGGAGGCGACGCTGGCGCGCGCCGGCATCCGCGCCGATGTGGATCTCCGCAACGAGAAGCTCGGATACAAGGTCCGGGAGGCGGAGATCCAGAAGGTCCCGATCATGCTGGTCGTCGGCGACCAGGAACAGACGAACGGAACCGTGACGCCTCGCCACCGCCTGGGCTCGCAGCCGGCGACCGAGGCTCTGCCCGTGGATGCGCTCGTGGCGCAGCTCGTGCGGGACATTGCGGACCGCCGCAACACGCGCCGGTCGTAGGAGGATAGGCGTATCGCCGAGTTTAGAAAAGCCACCAAGAAGAACGTGCCCCGGATCAACGAGCGCATCCATGAAACGGAGGTCCGTGTCATTGGAAGCGACGGCTCTCAGCTGGGTGTGATGAGCCCCGAAGCCGCCATCGAACGCGCGGTGGAGGAAGGGCTCGATCTCGTCGAGGTCGCGCCGGGCTCCAAGCCGCCCGTGTGCCGCATCATGGACTACGGCCGGTACAAGTACGAGCAGAAAAAGAAGACCGGGAAGGGCAAGGGCCACGCCGCGTCGCTCAAAGAGGTCAAGCTGAGGCCGCGCACCGATGATCACGATCTCGACTTCAAGCTCAAGAACGCGCGGCGCTTCTTGATGGACGGCGACAAGGTGAAGTTCACCGTGATGTACCGCGGCCGCGAGATGGTGCATCGGGAGATCGGTCGCCGGCAGCTCGATCGGGTGCAGGAGTTGCTCGGATCGCTGGCGACGGTGGAGAACCCTCCGCGCATGGAGGGGCGCTTCCTGTCGATGATCCTCGTGCCCAACCGGGAGGCCGTGATCGAGGCGCAACGAGAGGCGACGAAGGCCGAAGCGGAGGCCAAGGCCGCCGAAACGGCGGAGTCCCAGGGAGACTGAAATGCCGAAGATGAAGACGCATCGGGGCGCGGCCAAGCGCTTCAAGAAGACCGGGAGCGGCAAGATCGTCCGCTCCCGCAGCAACAAGCAGCACATCCTGACCAAGAAGTCGCCGAAGCGGAAGCGGCAGCTGCGCAAGAGCGCCCTGGTCGACCCCGTCGACGAGAAGCGCCTGAAGCAGCTGCTTCCGAACCTCTAGGCGGAACAAGGAAAGGGGGATTCCATGCCGCGAGTCAAGCGCGGCGTCGCAGCCAAGAAGCGGCGCAACCGCATCCTGAGCGAGGCCAGTGGTTACTACGGGGCCCGCAGCCGCCTGCTGAAGACCGCCCGCGAGGCGGTGGAGAAGGGGTGGAAGTACGCCTACCGGGACCGCAAGCAGCGCAAGCGCCAGTTCCGGGCGCTGTGGATCACGCGCATCAATGCCGCCGCGCGCGAGCACGGCCTGTCGTACAGCCGCTTCATGAACGGCCTGGAGCAGGCGGGTGTCGAGGTGGACCGCAAGGTCCTGGCGCAGCTGGCGGTGTCGGATCCGAAGGCGTTCGGTGACCTCGCCGAGTTGGCGAAGTCGAAGGGCTCCTAGGCGCGGAGCCGCGGATGCCGCCGGCGTCGAAGAACCTGGAGGCGCTGGAGGCCGAGGCCCGGGAGGCGATCGCCGCCGCCCCGACCCCGGCCGCCCTCACCCAGGTGCGGGCCCGCTTCCTGGGACGCATGGGCTCGGTCTCGGAGT
>JAOTUO010000089.1 GCA_029863845.1 Myxococcales bacterium | reverse complement strand
CGGTTCCGAGGAGACCCCCCCCTCCGCTCAGGGCATCGCGCCGCCGTCGACGTAGATCCGCTGGCCGGTGACGTAAGCGGCGCCGTCGGACACGAGAAAGCGGACGACGTCGGCCACCTCCGCCGGCTGGCAGACGTGTCCGAAGGGCATGGCTTCGTCGATCTGCCGCAGGTCGTCGACGCCCTGGGTGGCCTTGACCAGTCGCTTGCCCATCTCCGTCTCCACGAGGCCCGGGGCGACGATGTTCACGCGCACGCCGTGGCGGCGTTCTTCACGGGAGAGTGTCAGCGCCAGGGACTCCATGGCCGCCTTCCCCATGCTGTAGGGCGCGCCGCCGGCGGCGTTGAAGAGCGTGGCCGTGCTGGAGATCATGATGATGTCGCCGCGCGGCTGCCGGCGCATGCTCCGGAGCACGAGCTTCGACAGGTAGTGCGGCGCGAAGGCGTGGATGCGCATCACCCGCTCGAACTCCGCCGGATCCGTGTCGGCCACGGCCCGGCCGCGGCTGGCCAGGCCCGCATTGTTCACGAGGATGTCGATGTGACCGAACTCCTCGATCGCCTGGGCGACCATCGCCTCGTCCTGATCGAACTCGTCGACCGAAGCCTGGAAGGCCCGCGCCTTGCGGCCGAGGCGCTGGATGGCCGTGACCGTGTGCTGCGCCGCTTCGGCGTCGCGGCGGTAGTTGACCGCGACGGCGGCCCCGTCCTCGGCGAGGGCGAGCGAAATGGCGCGGCCGATGCCACGGCCGCCCCCCGTGACGAGAGCGACGCGTCCGGACAACGCGGCGTCAGAGCGAGGCATGTGGCGTCCCCCGGGTCCGTGGGCAGGCCCCCCATACTAGCCGGATCCCGGCGTCGCGGCGTTCGGCTGCGGCGCAGCTTTCCGGCGGCGCGGAGCCGGGTCAGCTCCGCTTCTGCATGAAGGGACGCTCCACGAAGGCGTAGATCGCGCAGGACAGCGGATAGGCCACGCCCAGGGTAGCCGCGAACAGCGGGAGGCCGGGCGCGACCCCCAGCCCCATCAGGGTGTCGAGAACGACGAGGTGCCACAGGTACAGGCTGTAGGAGGTGATTCCCAGCGCCCGCAGCACGAGGGACGACATCAGCCGCTGGATCCAGCGCCCTTCGCACACGAGGGTGATGTAGATCAGCGCGCTGCACAGGACGGCGAAGCTCCCGGGGTAGGCCCAGCCCATCGGTACCGCGAGGCTCCGGAGGATCGGCACCGATGAGAACCACGCCAGCTGGTAGTACTTCGACGTCGTGAGCAGCAGCACCAGGATCGCGAGCCCGAGCCCGCCCAGAGCGCGATTGAGTCGCGGCCCCGCGGCGATCCGCGCCAGCCGCGGCGAGGCGTGGGCGTAGGCGAATGCCATGCCCGTCGCGAAGACGCCGAGGTAGAAGCGCATCCAGTGGCCGTTCCCGTGCATCGCAAACACCGATGCGTCCAGCAGGAAACTCGCGACCACGGCGACGGCGGCGAGCCCGAGCACCGTCGCGGGACGGCTGCGTCGGAACACGAAGACGTGCGCCGCCGCGAAGAACGGGAGCAGGGCGTAGAAGAGCACCTCCTGAGGAATCGTCCACAGGATCGAGTCACCCTGGAGGAACAAGACGTGCCTCGCGAGCACGGAGAGCTCGACGTCCCCCAGGACGACGAAATCGACGGCCAGGATGAGGTAGTAGGCGGGCACGATGCGCCGGACGCGTCGCGCGAAGTACCGGCGCAGGGTGGGCAGGTCGGTTGCGCGCTCCGGGCGATCGGCAAAGGGCATGGTGAGCAGGAAGGCGCTGAGGCAGAAGAACAGCCAGACGCCGACGCCGCCTTGGCCGCGCAGGTGGAAGGCTCCGGTGTGGCTGGCGATCACCAGCAGCACGGCGAGGCCGCGGACCCCGTCGAGGGCGTCGATGTTGCGGCCGGAAGCGGGCCGCTTTGCCACGATGTCGCGCAGCGCCGGGATCGGGACGCGACGCAGGCCGAATTCGATACGGGACCGGAGTGTTGCGGCGGCGCCCATCGTTCGAGGACCGCGTCGAGCGTAGCAGTGAGGGGCGACCGCGGGGGTCCGGACGCGGCGAGGATCTCCCGCCTGCGCCGGGTCTGGCGTTCGCCTCGGCGGCGCGCGGGCTGGACCGGGAGAGTGAAACATGTTCTAATTTCTCCGATGGAGGAACGATCCCGCCGCATCGTCGAGACGGCCGTCGAGCTGGCGGAGAAGGGCGGCTTCGAAGCCGTGCGCCTGCGCGACGTGGCGGCGCACGCCGGAGTGGCGCTCGGGACGCTCTACCGGCGTTTTCGGAGCAAGGAGGATCTGCTGCTCGCGGCCCTCGAGCTCGAGATCCTGGACCACGAGCAGCTGCTGGAGCGGCGCCGGCTCCGGGGCGCGACGCCGCTGGAGCGGCTGACCTCCTTCTTTCAGACGATGACCCGTGCTCTGTGCCGGCGTCCCAATCTTGCGCGCGCTCTCGTCCGAGCGGTCGCCACCGGCGAGCCGGGGCTCACGCAGAAGGTCGCTGCCTTCCACACGCGAATCGAAGACCTCATCACGGTCGCGTTGCGCGGCCGCGGCGAGTCCGCCTCGGGACAGGCGCCCAGCGAGGAGGAGCGCACCCTCGCCTACACGCTCCAGCTGGTGTGGTTCGCTTCGCTCGTCGGCTGGGCCGGCGGCCTTCACGGGCAGGCCGCCATCGTGGAGCAGACCCGCACCGCGGCCGAGCTCATGCTGCGCAGCCGTCGCTCGATCCCTTGCCGCGGATCGTAGACCGTGTTCTAATCCCGTCTCCGATCCGCACGGAGGACGACCCCGCGGCGCGCCGCGGCCCCCGTGCCGGCCGGCGAGAAGCGCGCGCGGTCAGCGACGAATCGTGAGGGGCAGGCCATGAAGATCGTCATCGACTACGACCTCTGCGAATCCAACGCCGTCTGCATGAGCGTGTGCCCGGAGTGCTTTCGGGTCGAGGAGGACGACACGCTCACGGTGCTGATCGAGAATCCCCCGGAGGATCTGCGGCCGAAGGTCGAGGAGGCCGTGCGCCTCTGCCCGCGCCAAGCCATCTCGCTCACCTCGGATTGACCGCACGCGATGGACCTTCGCGACTCGCCCGGTGAAGCGGCGTTTCGAGCCGAGGCGCGCGCCTTCCTGGAGCGGCACGCGCCGGCGGAGATGCCCGACTACTTCGACGACCAGATCGACGCCGAGACCTTCGTCCGACACTCCACCGCCTGGCAGAAGACGCTCTACGAACACGGCTGGGCCGCCATCACCTGGCCGCGGGAGTACGGGGGGCGGGGCCTGGGGCCGCTGGAGCAGATCATCTGGAACCAGGAGTTGACGCGGGCGGGGCTCGGAGACTCGCTGTTTCTGGTCGCGATTGGCCTGGCAGGCCCCACCATCATCGCCCACGGGACCGACGAACAGAAGCGCCGCTTCCTCGATCCCATGCTCCAGGGCGAAGCGCTGTGGTGCCAGCTCTTCAGCGAGCCGGGGGCGGGATCCGACCTCGCCGCACTCGCCACGCGCGCCGTCCGGGAAGGCGACGATTGGGTGATCACGGGCCAGAAGACGTGGTGCTCGGGCGGGCATCACGCGGACTTCGGCATCCTGCTCGCCCGCAGCGACCCCTCCGTCCCCAAGCACGCGGGCATCACCTACTTCCTGCTGGACATGCACGCGCCGGGCGTCGAGGTGCGGCCCATGCGCGACATGGCCGGCGGTGCGCACTTCAACGAAGTCTTTCTCAACGAGGTGCGCGTCCAGGATGCGAGCCGACTCGGCGCCGTGGCAGGCGGCTGGCAGGTGGCGATGACCACGCTCATGAACGAGCGCATGGCCATGGGCGGCTTCGAGCGCCTCTTCTCCTTCGAGGAGCTGATCGAGCACGCCGGCGCGAACCGCGAACGGCTCGACGCCGCCACCCGCGACGAGCTGGCCCGGCTCTACACCTGGGTGCGCACGCTCGAGCTTCTCAACGCGCGCGTCGTGACCAAGCTCGGCCGCGGGGAGATGCCCATGGCGGAGAGCTCGGTGATGAAGCTCGCGGTTGCCCGGATCGTCACGAAGGTCGCGGAGTTGGGCATGCGGCTGCTCGGCCCGGAAGCCCTCGGGCGGCGCGGACCCTGGCAGAACCGCTTTCTCGGCGCTCCGGCGATTCACATCGCGGGCGGCACCGATGAGATCCAGAAGACCGTGGCCGCGGAGCGTGTGCTGGGACTGCCGCGCGAGCCGCGCGCGGACCGCGACCTCCCCTTCGAGCAGCTTCCGCGCAGCTAGAAGCCCTTCAGTTCGGCGATGCGCGCGCGGTGACGGGATGGATCGCCCAGCAGCGTCTGGCTCGACAGGGCTCGCTTGTAGTGGAGCTGCGGGTCGGCCTCCCACGTGAAGCCGATGCCGCCGTGGATCTGGATGCTCTCCGCCGCCGCGCGCAGGTAGGCGTCGCCGCAGAACGACTTGGCGAGACTCGCCGCGAGCGGAAGCTCGTCGTTCTCCTCCGCGGCGGCCCAGATCGCGTAACAGGCGGCGGCGCGGGCGCTCTCGAGCTCCATCAGGACTTCGGCGCACTTGTGCTTGATGGCCTGAAACGAGCCGATGGGCCGCGCGAACTGGACGCGGCTCTTCGCGTAATCGACCGCGGAATCCAGGCAGTGCTGCATCCCGCCGGTGCTCTCCGCCGCGAGGCAGGCGCAGGCCTGGTCCAGCGTTTTCGCGAGCGCTGCCGCGCCGCCGGCGTCCGGCCCGAGACGCTCGGCCCGGACGCCCGAGAAGTGCAGATGCGCGATCCGCCGCGTCGGATCCAGGGGCTCCACCGGCGTCACCTCGATGCCCGCGGCGTCCGTCCGCGCGGCGAGCAGCGCGATTCCCTCCGTCCCGCGCGTGCCCGCTGCGCGGGCCGACACGACGACGAGGTCGGCGATCGCGGCGTCGGTCACGAAGCGCTTTCCCCCGTCGAGGATGCAGTCGTCTCCCTCGCCCGCGTACTCGAGGCCGACCGACGCCGGGTCCCAGGACCCGCTCTCCTCGAGCAGCGCCAGCGTCGCGATCGTCTCTCCCGACGCGATGCCCGGCAGCAGCGCGCTCCGCTGCTTTTCGCTGGCTGCGTTGAGCACGGCGCTGGCGGCGAGACAGACGCTCGAGAAGTAGGGCGAGCACAGCAGCACGCGCCCCATCTCCTCCAACGCGATGCCGAGCTCCAGGAAACCGAAGCCCTGACCCCCGTAGGCCTCCGGGATCGGCAGGCCCTGGAGCCCGAGTTCCGCGGCCATCTGCTTCCAGACGGCCGGATCGTGCCCCTCGGGCGTCTCGATCAGGCGGAAGACCTCGGCCGTCGGCGATTTCTCTTCCAGGAAGCGTCGCAGCGTCTCGCGGAACGCCTCCTGCTCCTCGCTGAACGCGAAGTTCATGCTAGATCGCGCGCTCCTGGTCTTTCCAGTAGGGGTCGCGCAGCTTCCGCTTGTAGAGCTTCCCGTTGGGGTCGCGCGGCATCTCGCGGGTGAAGTCGATGGAGCGCGGCGTCTTGTAGCGGGCGAGCTTGCCGCCGCAGAACTCGAGGATTTCTTGCGCGAGCGGCTCACCGGGCTCGGCGTTCGGGAGAGGCTCGATCACCGCCTTCACCTCCTCGCCCCAGTCGGCGTGAGGGATCCCGAAGACCGCGGCGTCCGCCACCTTCGGGTGCGTGAGGAGCACGTTCTCGATCTCGGCCGGGTAGATGTTGACGCCTCCGGAGATGATCATGTCGGACTTGCGATCGCACAGAAAGAGGTAGCCCTCTTCGTTGAGATAGCCGACGTCCCCGACGGTAAAGAAGCCCTCGCGGCGGTTCTCCTCCGTCTTCTGCTTGTCGTCCTTGTACTCGAAATCCGCCGCTCCCAGCTTGATGTAGACGGTTCCGGGCTCGTTGGGCGGGCAGTCCCGCCCGTCGTCGTCGAGGATCCGGATCTCGGAGCTGATCCAGGCTTTGCCCACCGTGCCGGGGAAGCGACGCCACTCCTGCGGGGTCACGATGGTGCCGCCGCCCTCGGTGGCGGCGTAGTACTCGTAGATCGAATCGCCCCACCAGTCGAGCATGCGAAGCTTGGTTTCCGCGGGGCAGGGCGCTGCGGCGTGCACCATGCACCGGCACGAGGAGACGTCATAGCGGGCGCGCACGTCCTCGGGGAGGTCGAGCAGCCGGTGGAACTGCGTCGGGACCATGTGACTGGTCGTCACCCGGTACTCCTCGATGAGACGGAGCATTTCCTCGGGGGTCCACTTGTCCATGAGCACCACGGGATGGCCCATGTGCAGCGAGCAGGAGGCGAACACCAGCACCGCCGTGTGGTAGAGCGGCGATCCGCAGATGTGGACGTTCTGGTCTTCGGGCTTGATGCCGAACAGACCGAGAAAGCCGGTCATCAGAGCGGCCAGCGTGTCGGGGTCGAGCGGCGCGAGCGGGCGGCGCACGCCCTTGGGCCGGCCGGTCGTTCCCGACGTGTAGTTCATCACCTGACCGGCGCTGCGGTCCTCGGGCGTCGACTCGGACTGGCCGGCCTCCAGCTCCGCCCAGGCCCGGAAGCCCGGGACCGCGCCCCTCGCGAAGCGCGCGCCTTCGCCCAGGGACAGCTCCTTGACGGCGCCGGCGCACGCCTCGGCGAAGCGCTCGTCGGCGAAGAAGGCCTTCGCCTCGCAGTCTTCGACGATGTACGCGATCTCCGGCGCCGTCAGGTGGTGGTTGATGGGCGTGAGATACCAACCGGCCTGGGTGACGGCGAGGTAGAGCTCGAGGAAGGGCGCTCCATTGGGGAGCACGGCGGCGATGCAGTCGCCCTTCTGGAGGCCGAGTGCACGCAGCCCGTGCACGATGCGGTTGCAACCGGACAGCAGCTCTCCGCGGCTCCACTCGCGGCCGTCGGGAGCGGCGAGGGCGAGGGCGCCGGGGTCCTGCTGCGCGAAGTTCCAGAATCCGAGTTGGGACATGGGGGCTCCTTCGGGCTGGGCTACCGCGGCTCGGAGCCGACGATCCACATGGAGAAGTACTGGGAGCCGCCGCCGTAGGCGTGACCGAGGGCCCGCTGCGCGCCTTGGATCTGGTGCTCGCCGGCCAGGCCGCGCACCTGGTTGGCGGCCTCGGCGAAGCGGAGCATGCCGGAGGCCCCGATCGGATTGGAAGACAGAACGCCGCCGGACATGTTGACCGGCAGATCGCCGTCGAGGGCGGTGACGCCTTCGTAGGTCATCCGCCAGCCCTCGCGGTCGTCGGCGAAGCCGAGGTTCTCCAGCCACATCGGCTCGAACCAGCTGAAGGGAACGTAGATCTCGGCGCAGTCGATCTCGCGGCGCGGATCCGAGATGCCGGCCTTGGCGTAGAGATCCTTCGCGCAGTCCTTTCCGGCCTGGGGGTTCACCTGATCGCGGCCGGCGAACTGGGTCGGCTCGCTGCGCATGGCGGTGGCGTGCACCCAGGCCGGGGTGCGCCGGGCACGCTTCGCGACGGACTCGCTGGCGAGCACCATGGCGCAGGCGCCGTCCGAGGAGGGGCAGGTCTCGAGGTAGCGAATCGGGTCCCAGAGCATCGGCGAGTCGGCGATCTGCTCGAAGGTGATGTCGGGAAACCGGAGGTGCGCATAGGGGTTCTTGAGGGCGTTGCGGCGGTCCTTGAGCGCGACGCGGATGCCCGTGTCCTCGGGTGCACCGGAGCGCCGCATGTAGGAGCGGATCAGCGGAGCAAAGAAGCCGCCGGCCCCGGCGACCACGGCCTGCTGGAACGGCACGCGGATCGAGAGCGCCCACATCGCGTTGCTCTCGGACTGCTTCTCGTAGGACACCGTGAGGACGCGCTCGTGCACCCCCGCCTCGACGAGGCTCGCGGCGACGATGGCCGTCGCGCCGCCCACGCTGCCCGCGGTGTGGACGCGGAGCATGGGCTTGCCGGTTCCGCCGAGGGCCTCGGCGAGGAAGAGCTCGGGCATCATCACGCCTTCGAAGAGATCCGGCGCCTTGCCGATCACGAGGGCGTCGATGTCGCTCCACGTGAGCTCCGCGTCCTCCAGCGCCCGGATCGCGGCCTCGCGCACGAGCCCGAACTGCGAAACGTCGATGCGCTTGTTGTCGTGTCGGGTCTGGCCGACGCCGGTCACCGCGCAGCGCTGGGCCATCACTCCGCCTCCAGGACACAGACGAGGTTTTGTTGCAGGCAGTGGCCCTGCGTGGCGTGGGCGAGGGCGAGGCCCGAGCCGCTCTCCCGGATCCGCTGGGCCGCCTCGCCGATCCGCGCGAGCCCGGCCACCATCATCGGATTCGCCGCCAGCGCGCCGCCGGAGGGGTTGATGCGGAGGCCCTCCCCCAGCCCCAGGGCCTCGCGCAGGATCCACTCCTGGTGGGTGAACGGAGCGTGCAGCTCGGCGAGCTCGAGGCGCTCCGGGACCGCCCCCGCCTTGCGGCCAGCGAGGCTCGTCGAGGGTGAGCGCGTGAGGTCGCGAACGCCGGGCTGGTGGGGCTCGATGCGATGATCGATGCCCCGGATCCACACCGGCCGCGGCCCTGCGCGGCGTGCCACGTCGTCGGCCGCGATCACGACGGCGGCGGCTCCATCGGAGATGGGCGGGCAGTCGTGTTTGCGCAGCGGCGACACCAGGTAGGGCTCGGCGAGCAGCTTGTCGACCTCGCTCTCGCCGCGGAGCTGCGCGAAGGGATTGGCCATCGCGTCGCGGCGGCTTCGCACCGCGATTTCGGCCCAGTCGCGCTCCGTCACGCCGCCCCGGTCGAGGAGCGAACGGGCCTGCAGAGCGGCCAGGCTCACGGCGTCGATGCCGAGGGGAGCCAGCGTGTACGGGTCGAGCTGCATCGTCAGGGTCTCGGGCAGCCTGCCCATCGAGGAACGACCGAACGCGAAGACCAACGCCGAATCCGCCGCACCGCACTGGATCTTGACCCACGCCTCGTAGAGCGCCCAGGCGCCGTCCATCTCGACGTGCGATTCGGAGATCGGCGGCCAGGCGCCGAGGGCGTCGACGGCGCCGACGAAGGCGAAGGCCTGCCCGGCGATGTAGTCGGAGCTGCCGGAGCAGGTGAAGCCGATCGCACCCTTCGGGATCCCGGAGTCGGCGATGGCTTCGGTGACGACCGCCATCACCATCTCGACTTCGGAACGCGAGGCCTCCCTGCGCTTGTAGGGAGTCTGCGCGAAGGAGAGGACGGCGACGTCGCGCATCAGACCCACGCTCCGAGCTTCTCCACCGGAACGTCGGGTTCGCCGCTGGGACGGAAGTGGCGGATGTTCTCGAAGGTCGGCCCCCACTCCTGCTTCGGCTTCCAGACCGCCTCGACGCGCATCCCGATGCGGACGTCTTCGACCTCGCACTCCCCCAGCAGCGTGATGAACGGCATGTCGGACCCGTCGAGCAGCACGTTCGCGGCACAGTACGGGGGATCGAGCTCGATGTTCTGCGATGGCACGCGTACGATGCAGAAGGTCGTGACGGTCCCGTGGTCGGACACGTCCACGGAATCCGACGTCGCGATCCCGCAGCGGGGGCAGTTTCCGCGCGCGGGCACGTACACCTTCTCGCAGCGCGGGCAGCGCTTCCCGACCAGCCGCCCCCGCGCGATGTTCTCGAGGAACTCCGCCTGCGCCCCGGAGGCCGTGAACTCGTACTCGAGGCGCGTCGGTGTTTCGATGCTCGTGACGGGCTTCACTTCACTCAGGACGCACCCTCCGGCTCGAAGCACTCGATGTCGTGGATCTCGCCCCGGGTCGCTTCGCGCCAGCGCGGGCGCACGCGCATTCCCGTGGACATCGCCGACTCGTGGCCCGCGTCGACGGCGTGAAGCAGCGAGCTGTCCGCCCCGTCGAGGCGGATCAGCGCCCAGGCGAAGGGCCGCTCGAGGGGGTGCTTCGCGGAGGGCTGCCTCACCCAGGCCCAGCTGGCCACGACCCCCGTCGGACCGACGGAAACGATCTCGTCGAGGGCCTCTCCGCTGTCGGGGTCGTACTCGGCCGGCGGGACGAGAACGGTTCCATCGGCTCGGCGAATGCCGACGATCCGGCGCTCGCGCAACTCGGTGAAGAAGCGTCCGAGGACAGGGCCCACCGAACGGCGGTAGGTGTATTCCACGACGTGGTGGGCGGAAAAAGCCGGACCCGGCGCCGCATCGCTCATCGGAGGCCTCGCTGTCTCGGGCGCGTATCCTAGAACACGTTCTAATCCGGTGACAAGGGGCGTCCTTCTGCGCGCGCGGGGGTCCGGAAGCCCCGCGGCGCCGCCTGACTCATCGCTGCGGGCGCGGCCCGTGTCAAGCACCCCTCGGAAGCGTCCGATAACGGATCCCGAGCCCATGAGAACGAGCTGAGCCCGGCGCCCGCCAGGCGCTGGGGACTCCTGGAGAGGGGCGAACGGGAGTCGCCCGCAGGGATGAGCATCGACGACGCTGCCACCGGGCCGAAGCTGCGCGTCCTCCTGATCGGGGGTGCGCCGCGCGACGTGGACGGCATCCGCGCCGCCCTGGCGGACTCGTCGTCGACGTCGTTCGAGTTCGAATGGATGCCCGGTCTCGCAGGCGCCGGCGACCTCCCCGGCGCCAAGGAGAGCGACGTACTCCTGATCGACGTCTCGGGGTACTCGGACGGCATCCCTTCGCTGCTGGCGAGCGCGCGCTCCCGATTTCCACGGATTCCGATCGTGGTGCTGGGCGACCGCGACGACGAAGAGCTGGCGCTCGAGGTCATCCACGGCGGTGCGCGCGGCTACGTCCTCAAGTCCGAGCTGAGCCCGCGGGTCCTCGTCACGTCGCTCGCCGCCGCCGTGGAGATGCACCGCGCGACGCTCCAGCTCGACCAATCCCGCGAGCGGGAGCGTCACCTGGTCACTCACGATCAGCTCACGGGTCTCGCGAACCGCGTCCTGTTCAAGGACCGCCTCTCCCAGGCCGTGGCGGCGGCGCGCCGCGGCCATCACAAGCTCGCGGTGCTCTTCGTCGACCTCGACGGATTCAAGGCCGTCAATGACGAGCTGGGGCACGACTTCGGCGATAGCCTCCTGAAGGGCATCGCATGCGAAATCGCCGCGTGCACCCGGGAGTGCGACACCGCGGCGCGTTTCAGCTCCGACGAGTTCGTCGTCATCCTGACGCTGCTCCGAGACGAGTTCGGTGCGGCGAAGGTGAGCGACAAGATCCTCGAGTCGGTTCGCAGGCCGAGCCTCTTCGGGTCGCATCCGTCACGGATGACGGCCAGCATCGGCGTGGCGATTTTCCCGGGCGACGGGGTCGAGGGCGACGATGTGCTTCACAAGGCCGAGCTGGCGATGGAGCACGCCAAGCAGGCCGGGGGGGATCGGGTCGGGTTCTACACCGGGGAGATGAACACGGCCCTCGTGAGGCGCCGCTCGCTGGAAGCGCAGCTGCGGGTCGCGCTGGAGGAGGAGCAGTTCGAGCTCCACTACCAGCCGCAGATGGACGTTCGGACGGCCCGGATCATGGGGGCCGAAGGGCTCCTGCGCTGGCGGCATCCGGAGTCGGGGCTCTTGTCGCCGGCCGAGTTCCTGCCTCTGGCGGAAGAGACGGGGCTGATCGTTCCGATCGGCGAATGGGTGCTGCGCGAGGGCTGCCGGCAGAACGCGGTCTGGCAGCGGATGGGGCACGGCGGTCTCCGGGTCTCGGTGAACGTGGCGTCGCAGCAGTTCCACCAGCCCGGCTTCGCGGCGACCGTGCGCGGAGCCGTCGAAGAGGCCGGGATCCACCCGGGTGGGCTCGGTCTGGAGATCACGGAGAGCAGTCTGCTGGAAGATCTCGACACGACCATGGCGACGATTCAGACGCTCAAGGACCTGGGTGTCCACTTCTCCATCGACGACTTCGGGACCGGCTACTCGAGCCTCGCGTACCTGAAGCGCCTTCCCGTCGACGTGCTCAAGATTGACCAGTCCTTCGTGCAGGCGATCGCATCGAGCCCGACGGACGCGACGATCACCGCCACCATCGTGAAGCTCGCGCAGGGCCTCGGGCTCGCGACCGTCGCGGAAGGCGTGGAGACGCCGGATCAGCTGCTCCTGCTCGCTTCGTACGGCTGCAACCGCATGCAGGGCTATCTCATCGGAAAGCCCGTGCCCCCGAAGACCTTCGTCGAATGGCTCGTCGATCCGCCCTTCCGCTGGATGAAGGCCGAGTCGTCGGACTGAAGGCTCGGCTTCCAAAGGCCCTTGCTCGGATGTAGGCTCGTCCCACCTCGGACCGGTAGGGAAGATGCGGCTCCGAATCGACTCCGATGACGCCTACGCCAACCCCGACGCCAACCGGAGGGGTCGATGACGGCCGCCGGGCTCGTCCAGGTCGCCGTGGTGAGCGCCCTCGGCGCCTCCGTCGTGGCGAAGGTCGTCGGCCAGCGACGGCAGGGCGTCCAGTCGATCGCGATCGGAAAGGCCGGCGACGGGCTCCTGGCGCGGCTGGAGCCCGTGTCGATGACGGTCCTGTTCCTGTGGTTCGGCACGGTCGCGCTCCACGGAAGCGACTGGGCCCCCGAGTGGTTCGAGCCGCGTCTGTTCCGGTCGCGCGGCGCGGTGGCGGCGGGCGCGATCCTGAACCTGGGCGCACTCGGCCTCCAGCTCACGGCGTTGCGCCAGATGGGTCGCTCCTGGCGCATCGGGATCGATCCGGGCAGCCGCGAAGCCCTCGTGACGCGTGGCGTCTTCGGCGTGTCGCGGAACCCGATCTACGTGGCCCTCGACCTCATCGCGGTGGCTGCGTTCGTGATGTCGGGGTCCGTCTTCTTCCTGGTCTCGGGGCTCGTCGTGATCGTGGGCATCCACGTGCAGATCCTGCGCGAGGAGCGCTTTCTCGCGAGCGCCTTCGGAGAGGATTACGCGCGCTACCGGTCGCGTGTCGCCCGCTACCTGGGGCGCCGCAACCCGTCGGGCGGAGCGACCCCGGGACCGCTGGCCCCGACCCGCTAGCCTTCGAACGGATCCCGATGGCCGATTCCGGAGACGATTCTCCCTTCCCCGAGCCGGTTCCCATCCCGATCGGGGACTCGATCGACCTCCATTACTTCCGGGCGCCCGAGATCGGCCAGGTCGTCGAGGCCTATCTCGAAGCCGCCGTGGAGGCGGGCTTCCGCGAGGTGCGGCTCATCCACGGGCGCGGCAAGGGTGTCCAGCGAGGTCGGGTCCAGGCACTGCTGGCGCGGAGCCCGCACGTGGAGCGCTTCGCGGATGCGCCCGGGGACGAGGGCGGATGGGGAGCCACGATCGCGTGGCTGCACCCCGGGCCGGCGCGAGGCTAGGCCGACACGTCTCGGCGCCGGGGTCCCGGCTGCGGCGTGCCGGCGTCGGACCGTGGTATCGTGCCGGCGGGCGGCGGGGACGATCGCAGCGAGTTTCGCCGAGGAGGGATCATGGGCAGCGCGCACGAGAAGTTCTGGACCCACGCGAGCTACGCCGTGGTG